>NZ_JBYSZY010000056.1:0-42041 GCF_058787635.1 Variovorax sp. FW305-3-2-15-B-LB1
ATGCCGCCCCGCCCTTCGCCGACACGCCCGCCGCGCTGCGCGCGCAGGGGCTGCGTTTTCCCGAGCGGGTGGAGGTGTCCTCGCCGGTCTGCTACGCCGACGCGCTGGACGCTGCCTACCGCGAAGCCGGCGAGTGCGACGACCTGCTGGCCGCGCTGAACGAACTGCTCGAAGCCGAACGCGCCGGCGCGCGCATCACGCTGCGCAGCGCCGCCGAGACCGACGACCCCGCGCTGCAGCGCCTGGTGACCGACATCCACCGCGACGAGGTGCGCTGGTGCGGCGTGCTGATCGACGCGATCCAGTCGCTGGCCGCCACGCCCAGCACGCGCACCGGCGCTTTCTACGAGCGCGCGATGGCGGTGCCGGAACTCGGCACGCGCCTGGCGCTGCTCAACCGCGGCCAGGGCTGGGTGGTGCGCAAGCTGCAGGCGCTGCTGCCGCGCATCGTCGACGCGCACATCCACGGCGAGCTGACGGCCATGCTGGTGTCGCACCAGCAGAACATCGCGCGCGTCGATGCGCAGCAGGCACCCCAGGCACCACAGGCCCCGCGCGGGCCGCAGGAAGGAGCTTCATCATGAATGCACAGGACGTCATGACCTCGCCGGTCTTCACCGTCGCGCCGGACACGCCGGTGCGCGACATCAGCGCGCTGCTGCTGGCGCGCCACATCAGCGGCGTGCCGGTGCTCGACCAGGGCGAGGTGGTCGGCATCGTCAGCAAGTCCGACCTGCTGCACCGCTACGAAGCCGAGCCCGGCGGCGCGCCGCAGCACCCGTGGTGGCAACGCTGGGTGCAGCGCACCGCACCGCCGCGCGACTACGTGCGCGCGCACGCCCTGCGCGCGGCCGACCTCATGACGCGCGAGCCGGTGTCGATCGCCGAAGACCTCTCGCTGGCCCGCGTCGCGCAGCTGCTGACCGCCTACCGCATCCAGCGCCTGCCGGTGGTGCGCGGGCGCCGGCTGGTGGTGCGCGGGCGCCGGCTGGTGGGCATCGTGACGAGCGGCGACCTGGTCGAGGCGCTGCTGCGGCAGGCCGAGGCCGACACCGCGCGCGCCGATGCGGGCGACGACGCGCAGATCCTGGCGCGCCTCGTGGCCGAACTGGAACGGCAGACCTGGTGGAGCCGCGCGTGGTCGCATGTGTCGGTGGACAACGGCATCGTGATGTACCACGGCATGGTCGGCAACGAGGCGGAGCGCGACGCGGCACGCGTGGCGGCCGAGGGCATCGCGGGCGTGCGCGGCGTGGTCGACGAGCGGCTGTGCACGATCGAATGGCAGACGATGGTCTGAAAGGCAAAAAAGAAAGTTGCAACACGGCACGGGGGTGCGCCATCCAATGGGCAGAAGGAGCTCACCGCATGCCGCCCACCGCCCTGCCCCTGACTGCCGATGCCGACGCGAACGCGTCCGATGTCGAACTGGCCGCACGTGCCGCGCAGGGCGACACGCAGGCCTTCGCGCGCATCATGCGGCGCCACAACCAGCTGCTGTTTCGCACCGCGCGCAGCATCCTGCACAGCGACGCCGACACCGAAGACGCGCTGCAGGACGCCTACCTGCGCGCCTGGCGCGCCATCGGCGGCTTCCGCGACGAAGCGAAGCTTTCGACCTGGCTGGTGCGCATCGTCATCAACGAGGCGCTGGGCCGCCTGCGCCGCCGCGGCGCGCAGGTGATTCCGCTCGACGGCGGCGCGACTGCAGGGGACGTCGACGACGCCCCCGACACGCAGCTCGCCGACGACCCCGACCGCCAACCGGAGCGCCTCGCCATGCGGGAAGACCTTCGCCGACTCATGGAGCGCCGCATCGACCGGCTGCCCGACGCCTACCGCACCGTGTTCGTGCTGCGCGCGGTGCAGGAACTCAGCGTCGGCGAAACCGCCGAGGCGCTGCAGCTGCCCGAAGCCACGGTGCGGCTGCGCTTCTTCCGCGCCCGCAGCCTGCTGCGCGAAAGCCTGTCGCGCGACATCGACCTGGCGACGGGCGACGCCTTCGCGTTCGACGGCGCGCGCTGCGACCGCATCGTGGCGCGCGTGCTGGCGGCGCTGCCTTGATTCTTCCAACAACCACCACCCCCGAGGAGACCCCACCATGTCCTTTTTCCTGATGCCCACCCCGGCCGCCGCGCGGCGTGCCTTTCTCGGCCACTCCGGCCTGATGCTGTCGGGCGCCGCCGTGGCGCTGCTGGCGGGACGCGACGCGCTCGCCGCGAAGAGCGGCGGTGCCACCGGCAACGACGTGCAGATCCTCAACACCGCGCTCGGCGCCGAGCTCGAAGCCATCGCGGCCTACCAGCTCGGCGCGGAAAGCAAGCTGCTCGAGAAGCCCGTGCTCGACCTCGCCGTGACCTTCCAGGGCCACCACAAGGAACATGCGGACGTGCTGGCCAAGACCATCGCCAAGCTCGGCGGCAAGGCCGTCGCGGCCAAGGCGCGCTACGACTTCCCGGTGGAGCAGCTCAAGTCGCAGGCCGACGTGCTGCGTTTCGCGGCGAAGCTTGAACAAGGCGCCGTGAGTGCCTACCTGGGCGCGGTGCCGCTGTTTGGCAACCGCGAGCTGTCGAAGGCCGCGGCCAGCATCCTCGGCGACGAGGCGATGCACTGGGCCGTGCTGCGCCAGGCGCTCGGCGAGGCGCCGGTGCCTTCGGCGTTCGTGTCGTGAGCCGTGCGGCGCGCGGGCTCGCAGCGGGCCTGCTGGCCGCATGGGCCTGTGCGGGTGCCGCCGCAACGCCCGACGCGGTGCGCGGCGAGCAGGTCTACGCGCGCTGCCAGGCCTGTCACGCGCTGGCCACCGCCCGGGTCGGGCCGCGCCACTGCGGCCTGTTCGGTCGGCTCGCCGGCAGCGTGCCGGGCTTCGCGTACTCGGAGGCGATGAAGAAGTCGCGCATCGTGTGGAACGACAAGACGCTCGACCGCTTCCTCAGCGCTCCGCTCGCGATGGTGCCGGGCAGCAGCATGACCTACGACGGCGTGCCCGACCCGCGAGAGCGCGCCGACCTGCTCGCCTACCTGCGGCAGGCGAACGACACGCCGGCCTGCGCGGCGCTGGCGCGCCCTACGCCGCGTTGACTGCGGGCGAGGCGGACGCGAAGGCGCCTGCAATCTCGCGCGTCACGCGCAGGAAAGCTTCCATCTCGCCCACCGTGTGGCAGTGCAGCGGCGACACGCGCACGGTGCCCTCGAGCCCGAAGGATTCGAGCATCCGCTTCGAGTAGATGCTGCTGGCCACGCGCTCGTACACGGTGACGCCACGCTGGCCGTACTCCACCACGGCCTGCGTGCAGTCGAGTCCGTCGAAGCCGATGCCCAGGATCAGGTCGCGCTGCGTCAAGTCTTGGTGGTCGAGAAAGACTTGCACGCCATCGAGCGCGCGCAGGCCCGGCGTCTGCGCGGTGCCGTCGAGCAGCGTCGCCAGCAGCGCGCGTTCGTGCAGCTCGATGCGCTCGATGCCCGCCACGAAGCGGGCGCGGCGGTCGGTCGCGTCGGTGAAATGGCCGCCGAGCCAGCCCACGTAGTCGACGATCTCGGTGAGCACCGCGAACTGCCACGGCGCCGAGCTGCCCAGCTCCCAGTGGCCGGGCTTCTTGCCGGCCAGCTTGTGGTGCGGCAATGCAGCCGCGCGCTCCGACATCCACGAGAAGCCCGAGCCGCGGCAGCCGAAGAACTTGTAGGGTGCGAGGTTGATGCCGTCCACCGGCGTCTGCTGCAGGTCGATGACGCCGTGCGGCGCGTGCTGCACGGCATCGACGAGGATGTACAGGTCGGGCTTGATCTCGCGCGCGCGCCGCACGATGGCCACCATGTCGAGCTTGGCGCCCGAGATGTTCGACGCATGGATCACATTGAGCAGGCAGGTGTTCTCGTCGACCAGCCCCACGATGGCGTCCACGTCGACACCGCCGGTGACGGGGTTGCTCTTGGCCACGCGCAGCTCGCGCCCCAGGCGCTCCGCATACAGGCGCATGGCGTCGAAGGCCGAGGGGTGCTCGAGCGCGGTCGTGACCATGTTCGTGCCCGGCACGTTCTCGGCCACCGCGCGCACCATGTCGAACATCGCGCCCGAGGCGGTGAGCGAGGGGTACACGCTGCCGCCCGTGGCGTTGAGGATCGTGCGCAGGTCGTCGGCGCCGCGCGCCTGCATGGCCTGCAGCTCGACGGCGGTGGCGTGGATGCGCTCGGCGTTGTCGGGAATGGCGTCGACCAGCGCGAAGCGCTCGACCGCCGCCTTCAGCCGGAACGAGCCGCCGGCGTTGTCGAAGTACAGGCGCTCGCGGCCGTGGTGGTCGCGTTCGATGCCCAGGAAGCGCTCGCGCACCTGGCGCATCAGCGCATCGGAAAGGAGCTCGCCTTTCGGCAGGTCCGCGCGTGTGGCTGCCATGGTGTCAGACGCCCTTGTTGTTGGGGTTCTTGTAGATCTCGCGCACCGCGTCCGTCATCGGGAAGTTGAGGTTCGCGTTGCGCGGCGGGATCGGCGAGAGGAACCACTTGGTGTACAGCTGCTCGATGGCGCCCGACTTCATGAGACCGTTGACGGTCTCGTCGACCAGCGCCTTGAACTCGGGGTCGTCCTTGCGCAGCATGATGCCGTAGGGCTCCTGGCGCAGCGACTCCTTGAGGATCTTGTAGTCGCCCGGATTGGTGGCGCTGGCGATCATGCCGGCCAGTTGCACGTCGTCGAGCACGTAGGCATCGGCGCGGCCCGTGGACAGCAGCAAAAAGCCGTCGGAGGTGTCCTTGCCCGCGATCTCGTTCACCTCGATGGTGCCGCTTTTGCGCGCGCCGCGCAGCAGCTGGATCGAGGTGCTGCCCGAGACGGTGGCCACGTTCTTGCCGTTGAGGTCGGGCAGCGCGTTGATGCCCGAGCTCTTCTTCACGGCGGCCGTGATGTTGGTGACGAAGTGGCTCGGTGCGAAGTCGACCTGCGCCTGGCGCTGCGTGGTGTTGGTGGTGGTCGCGCAGTCGAGGTCCACGGTGCCGTTCTGCAGCAGCGGGATGCGGTTGGTCGAGTTGAGCATGGTGTAGCGCACCTCGATCTTCGGCAGGCCCAGCTTGGCCTTCACGGCGTCGACGATCTTCAGGCAGATGTCGTTGGTGAAGCCGATGGGCGCGCTGTCGGCGCTGAGCTTGTACGAGAACGGGATCTGGCTGTCGCGCGCGCCGATCTGGATCGTGCCGCTGTCCTTGATCTTGCGCAGCGTGCCGGTGTCCTGCGCGCTGGCGGCGCCGCAGGCGAAGACGAGGGCGAGTGCCGAAGCAAGAGGCAGTTTGAAGTCCATGGTGTGTTCCTTGGGTTGCAATGACGGTGGCCTGGCGCGCATCTTCTGCGTCCCGATGAATTTCTAAAAGCGATTTTTTGTGATCGAATCACATGAAGAAAAGCGTTCTTTCTTTCAGGAGCCGCCCGCCGTGATGACCTTCAAGCAACTCGAAGCCCTCTACTGGATCGCCCGGCTGGGCGGCTTCGCGCAGGCGGCCAACCAGCTGCACACCTCGCAGTCGGCCATCTCCAAGCGCGTGCACGAGCTGGAGCAGCTGTTCGACACCGAACTCTTCGATCGCAGCCAGCGCACGGCGCGTCTCACCGAAAAAGGCGAGGAGATGTTCGTGCTCGCCAGGAAGCTGCTCGACCAGCGCGACGCCGCCGTCGAGCAGTTCGGCAAGCCCGGCGTGGTGGAGCGGCGCATCCGCCTGGGCGTGACCGAGCTCACCGCCATGACGTGGCTGCCGCGCCTGGTCGGCCTGATCCAGCAGCACTACCCCAAGGTGATCCTCGAACCCGACGTGGACGACAGCCTGCAGCTGCGCGACAAGCTCCTGGCCGACGAGCTCGACGTGGTCATCGTGCCCCACACCTTCGCCGACTCGCGCATGCAGAGCAAGGTCATCGGCCGCGTGAAGAGCGCGTGGATGTGCAAGCCCGGCGTGATTCCCTCGACCGCGGCCACCGGCACCGTGCGCCTGCACGACCTGGCGCGCCACCGCATGCTGGTGCAGGGCAACAACTCGGGCACCGGCCGCGCCTACGACGCCTGGATGAAGGACCAGGGCGTACAGCCCGCCAACGCGATCGTGGTGAGCAACCTCGTGGCGCTCACGGGCCTCACCGTGTCGGGCCTGGGCGTGAGCTACCTGCCGCGCGAATGCCTCGCGCCGCTGGTCGATGCCGGCATGCTCGAGGTGCTCGACGTGACGCCCGCGCTGCCCGTGGTGCGCTACGTGGCCATGCACAAGGGCGAGCATCGCAGCGCGCTCACGTCGTCGATCGTGATGCTGGCGCAGGCGTGCTGCGACTTCACGCGGATGTTCCAGGCGCAGCCGGAAGAAGAAGCCTCCTAGGGTTCGCGCGCTGCGCCCCGTCTGTTTGAAGGCGTTGGTTGATCAGCCAACCCAGCGACGGCGCCCGGCGGGCCCAGGACACTGGGTGCTTCCCGCAGCGAAATCAAGGAGGAGGCCGCAGGCCGGGGGACATTCGCAGAGGGAAGTACCCGGTGGCCTGGGCCCGCGCCCCGAACGCTCACCTCCCGCGCGTCAACATCCGCCCCGCGCGCGCCAGCACCTTCGCTTCGCCCTCGCCACCGCGGTAGGCCAGCACCCCGTTCACGAACACGCGCTCGACGCCGACGCTCACGCCATGCGGCTTGTCGTAGGTCGCGGTGTCGGTGATGGTCTCGGGGTCGAACACGACCACATCGGCCATGGTGCCGACACGCAGCAGGCCACGATCGGCGATGCGCAGGTTGCGCGCCGTCATGCCCGTCATCTTGTGCACCGCCTGTTCCAGCGTGAAGAGCTTGCGCTGGCGCCAGTAGCGCGCGAACACGCGCGGGAACGCGCCCCACAGCCGCGGGTGCGGATGGCGGTCGTGCGGCAGGCCGTCGCTGCCGATCATGGTGAGCGGGTGCGCGATGACGCGCTCCACGTCTTCTTCCTGCATCTGGAAATAGCAGGCGCCGCCGGGCTTCAACCGCAGGCAGGCCTCCTGCTCGGTGGTGCCCCACTCGCGCGCGATGTCGGAGATCAGGCGTCCGGTCATCTCGGGGTGCGGGTCGGACCAGGTCAGCAGCACGTCGATCACGCCGTCCACCAGGTCTTCGCGCAGCACGGTGGAGCCGGCCACGTACGGGTAGACGTCCATCGCGATCTCCTGGCGCTGCGACAGCGCCTCGATCAGCGGCAGCGTCTCCTTCGTGCGGCCCCAGTTCGCGGGACCGGCGCACTTGTGGTGCGAGATGACCAGCGGCACGCCCGCGCTGAAGGCCGTGTCGCCGGCCTCGTGCAGCGCCTCGATGATCTGCTGCATCTCGCTGCGCAGGTGCGTGGCGTAGACGCCGCCGTGGCGTGCCACGACGCGCGCGAGCGCGGTGACTTCCTCGGCCGGCGCGGCAAAGGCCTCTTCGTAGAACAGGCCCGACGACATGCCGTGCGCGCCCGCAGCCATGCAGTCGTCGAGCAGCGTTTCCATGCGCGCCAGCTCGTCGCCATCGGCGGGCCGGTCGAGCGCCTGCATCGCCGCGAAGCGCAGCGTGGTGTGGCCCACGAGGGCCGCCACGTTGAGCGCGGGCTGCACCGCATCGACCGCGGCGCGGTACTCGGCCATGGTCGCGTGCTTGAACGAGTCGGCGCCCAGCAGCGTGAGCGGCGGCTTCGACTGCGGCGTACGGTACGGCGCCAGCGAAATGCCGCAGTTGCCCGTGACCACGGTGGTGATGCCCTGCGACACCTTGGGCAGGCACAACGGGTCGCGCAACACGATGGCGTCGTCGTGCGTGTGGGCGTCGATGAAGCCGGGCGCGATCACCTTGCCGCGGCAGTCGACCACGTCGACGTCGGCGATGTTCAACCCTGCAGGCAGGCGCGTGCGCAGGCCGTCGCCCAGCGCCAGGATGCGGTCGCCCTGCAGCAGCACGTCGCCGGGCCACGAAGGGCCGCCCGAGCCGTCGACCACGAGGCCGGCTTCGAGCAGCACGGCTTGGGTGTCGCTCATGGTTCGCTGTCTCCCTTTTTCGTGTTGATGCCGCCGCCGTCCCAGCTTTGCAGCGGGTGCGTGGTGGCGTCGATGCCGTGGCGCTGGAAAGCCTCGCGCGCGCGCTGCAGGCGCTGCACGGCAGGCTCGCCGCGGCGTTGCGCCACCAGCACGGTGAGGATCTCGATGACCGTGAGGTGCGTGAGGTAGGCGTCGATGCCCACGTGCATCACGGCATCGTCGGGCACCGACAGGCCGATCAGGAAGTCGGCCTTGGTCGCGAGCGCCGTGCCCGGCCGCGTGATGGCGACCACCTGGGCGCCCTGTCCGCGTGCGATGTCGACCGCGTCGAGCAGCGAGGGCATGCCGCCTACGTGCGAGATGGCGATGACCACGCCGCCCGGGCGCTGCGCCGCGCCGGCCACCTGCTGCAGGTGATAGTCGGCCCAGGCGTTGGCCGAGAGGCCGAGGCGGAACAGCCGCGCCTGCAGGTCGTTCGCCATGAACCACGAGGTGGCGCCCGCGCCGTACAGGTCGACGTGCGGCGCGGCCGCGATGGCGCGCACGGCGCCGTCGAGCACCTGCATGTCGAGCTGGCCGCGCACGCCCGAGACCGAGGCCGCGGCGCTGCGCGCGATCTTGCCGACCACTTCGTCGGCGGCGTCTTCGATGTTGACACGGCGGTGCAGCGGCGAACCGCCGAGCGCCAGCTCCTGCGCGAGCGCGAGCTTGAACTCGCGCAGCCCGGCAAAGCCGAGGTCACGGCAGGTGCGCATGATGGTGGGCACCGAGCTGCGCGAGCGCTCGGCCAGCTGCTCGAAGCTCTCTTCGAGCGCGCGGTCGGGGTCTTCGAGGATCAGGTCGAGAATCGCGCGCCGCGTGGCCGGCGCGTCGCTGCGCGCCTCGGCGATCCTCTGGAGCAAGGAGGGCGTCATCGGTGCGTTTTCAGAAGTGCATGGCGACAGCGTCGCTCACGCGGTAGTCGTTCTCGACCACGGGCATCCAGTGCCACTTGTCGAAGGTGGTGCAGGGGTGCGAGATGCCCAGGCCCAAGCGGTCGCCGACCTTCGGAGCATCGGCCTCTTCGCTTTCGTCCCAGCGCAGGTAGGCGTGCTGGTCGTTCAGCGCAGTGATCTTCCAGCCGGCGGGCACGCCCTGGGGTTGCAACGCGCCGCGCGCCGCACGTGCGATCGGCACGGGCATCGACAGGTCGAAGGAGATGTCGCGCTTGCCCACCGACAGGATCGCCAGCCCCGGCTCGGGCCGCGACTGCACGTTGGCCCAGACTTCCATCGCCGGCGTCAGGCCTTCGCCGCATTCGCAACCCAGGCGTTCGTCGACCACGTTCACCATGCGCTTGTAGAAGCCGTGGTCGTGCGTGACGTAGCAGCCCGAGCGCAGCAGGCCGCGCACCGGCGCACCCAGCGCGGGCTTCAGGCGTCCGGCCACGAGGTCGAAGATGGCCGAGCCACCGGCCGAGACCAGCACCTCGTCGGTCTCGAAGAGCTGCTGCGTGTCGCAGTGGCGGGCCACGGCTTCGACGCGGTCCATCAACGTGGTGGCGTAGGCCGTGTCGGGCCCGCTTTCGCCGGTGGCGCCCTGCCCTTCATAGGTCTCGATGCCCACGAGCTTGGCCGCGTCGCTGGCGCGCACCCGGGTGGCGAGCGCAACGGCTTCGTCGTGCGTGCGGCAGCCGGTGCGTGCGCCCTGCACGCCGATCTCGAGCATGACCTCGAAAGGCACGCTCGCAGGGTTGCGCTTCGACCAGTCTTCGATGAGTGCCAGCTGCGCGATCGAATCGACCAGGAACACGACACGCAGGTCCGCATGGTCGGCCAGCAGCAGCTGAATGCCTGCGAGGTCTTCGTCGCTCACGACCTGGTTGGCGATCAGCGTGCGGCGCGCGCCGGCGGCCACGCCCACAGCCAGCTGCGTGACGGTGGCAAAGGTCAGGCCCCAGGCGCCGGCGTCGAGTTGGCGCTGGAACAGCTGCGGCGACATGGTGGTCTTGCCGTGCGGCGCCAGGTCGATGCCCCATTCGCGCACGCGCGATTGCATCCATTGGAGGTTGTGTTCGAGCGCTTCGCGCTTGAGTACGGCCAGCGGCAGCGGCAGGTCGCCGGCCAGCACGTTCCAGCCGGCGGCGCCGACTTCGCTGCGCCGGCGCGGCGGCTGGGTGCGCGGGTAGCCCTTGAAGCGGTCGCTCAGCAGCGGGTCGATGAAGTCTTGGGTGGCAGAAACGGTGTCGGTCATGGTCGTGCAACGGCGGTGTTGGAGAGCAGTTCTTTGCGGATGCAGGCGCTGTAGTGTCCGGGAGAAAGTTCGTCCAGGCTGGGCACCGTCTGCGCGCAGGCCTCGATGGCATGCGGGCAGCGCGTGCGGAACACGCAGCCCGAGGGCGGCGAGATCGGGCTGGGAATGTCGCCCTTCAGGGCAATGCGCTCGGTCGCCATCTCCGGATCGGGCTTCGGGCTCGCGGCCAGCAGCGCCTGGGTGTAGGGGTGCGAGGGGCGCGCGAACAGTTCCTCGGTGGTGGCCACTTCCATCACCTTGCCCAGGTAGAGCACCACCACGCGGTCGCACAGGTACTCGACCACATCCAGGTCGTGCGAGATGAAGAGCATGGTCAGGCCCAGGCGCTCGCGCAGATCGGCCAGCAGGTTGATGACCTGCGACTGGATGGACACGTCGAGGGCCGACAGCGGCTCGTCGGCCACGATGAACTCGGGCTCCACGGCCAGCGCGCGCGCCACGCCGATGCGCTGGCGCTGGCCGCCCGAGAACTCGTGCGGGAAGCGGCTCGCATGCTCGGGGCGCAAGCCCACGGTTTCGAGCAGCTCGGCGATGCGCTTGTCGCGCGCGGCGGCGCCCTTGTGCAGGCCGTGCGTGGACAGTGCTTCGCCCAGGATGGCGCTGATGCGCATCTTCGGGTTCAGGCTGGCGTACGGGTCCTGGAAGATGATCTGCAGCTTGCTGCGCAGCTTGCGCATGCGCTCGCCAGAAAGGCCGCCGATGTCGTCGCCCCGGTACAGCACCTGACCCTCGGTGCGCTCGACCAGGCGCAGCACGGTGCGCCCGATGGTGCTCTTGCCCGAGCCCGATTCGCCGACCAGGCCCAGCGTCTCGCCGGGCTGGATCGCGAAGGACACGTCGTCCACCGCGCGCACGGGGCGCTCGCTGCTGCCGAAGTACTTCTTGAGGCCGCGGACTTCGATAAGGGGTGGTGAAGATGAGGTAACAGCGGTGGTCATCATGCAGCCCTCGCGAGCGGTTGGTCGGGCTGCACGCGCACGCAGCGGGCCTGGCGGTCCTGACGGATGTCGATGAGCGGCGGCATGGCGCTGCGGCATTCGGGCAGTGCCTGGTCGCAGCGCGGCTCGAAGGCGCAACCGGGCGGCGGCGCCAACGGGCTGGACACCTGCCCGCGGATCGCAAACAAGCGCTTGGGCTTGGGCTGGCCGGGCTGGCGCGCCTTGCCCGGCAGGCAGGCCAGCAAGCCCTGCGTGTACGGGTGCTCGGGCTGCGCGAACAGCGGGCGCACGGGCGCGCGCTCGACCACACGGCCCGAGTACATGACGACCACATCGTCGGCATGGTGCGCCACCACGCCCAGGTTGTGCGTGATGAACAGGATGCTCATGCCCGTCTCGGCCTGCAGCCGGCGCATGAGCTCCAGGATCTGCGCCTGGATGGTCACGTCCAGCGCGGTGGTGGGCTCGTCGGCGATCAAGAGCGTCGGGTCGCAGGCCATCGCGAGCGCGATCATCACGCGCTGGCGCATGCCGCCCGAGAGCTGGTGCGGGTACTCGTGGATGCGCTGCGCGGCCGCCGGAATCTCCACCAGCTCCAGCATGCGCAGCGCATGGGCCAAGGCCGCCTTGCGGTCCAACCCCTTGTGCAGGCGCACGCTCTCGGCGATCTGCTCGCCGATGGTGAACACCGGGTTCAGGCTGGTCATGGGCTCCTGGAAGATCATCGACAGCTGGTTGCCGCGCAGCGAGCGCATCTCGCGTTCGCCGATCTGCAGCAGGTCGAGCGTCTTGCCTTCGCGCGTGACGAACGAGGCGCTGCCGCTGACCTGCGCGTTCGCGGTCTTGGGCAAGAGGCGCATCAGCGTGAGGCTGGTGACGGACTTGCCCGAGCCCGATTCGCCCACCAGTGCGGTGGTCTTGCCGGGCTGGATGGCAAAGCTCACATCGGCCACCGAGCGGATCAATCCGTCCTCGGTGGGGAAGCTGGTGCTCAGGTTGGTGACCGTGAGGCGTGGGGTGGTGTTCGTCATCACGAGGTCTTCTTGAGCTTCGGATCGAGCAGGTCGCGCACGCCATCACCCAGCAGTTGCAGCGACAGCGCCGTGAAGATGATCGCCAGGCCCGGGAACAGCACCACCCAGAAGGCCTGGTGCGCGTACTGCTGGCTGCCCGCGACCATGGTGCCCCAGGTCGGAATCTCGGGCGGCACGCCCACGCCCAGGAACGACAGCCCCGCCTCGGCCAGGATGGCGTAGGCGAAGATGAACGACACCTGCACGAGGATCGGCGACATCAGGTTCGGCAGGATGTGGCGCCACAGGATGCGCGAGGTGCGCACGCCCAGGGCACGCACGGCTTCGACGAAGAGCAACTCGCGCACCACCAGTGTGGACGCCCGCACCACGCGTGCGACACGCGGCGTATAGACCAGCACCAGCGCGAGCACGGTGTTCATCAGCGACGGTCCGAGGATCGCCACCAGCGCGATGGCCAGCAGGATGTCGGGGAAGGACATCATGGCGTCGACCACGCGCATCAGTGGTGCATCGAGGCGGCGGAAGAAGCCCGCCATCAAACCCAGTACCGTGCCGGCGATGACCGCGCCCAGCGCCGTGAGCGCCGCAATGGCCAGCGAGTAGCGCGCGCCGTGCACGATGCGCGAATACATGTCGCGCCCGAGTTCGTCGGTGCCCAGCAGGTGTTCGGCGCTGGGCGCCTTCAGGCGCTGCAGCACGGCGGTGTCGTTGGGGTCGGCCGAGGCAAACAGCGGCGCACCGACAGCGAGCACGGCAATCACCAGCAGCACCAGGGCGGACACCATGACGATGCGGCGGTGCATCAGCTGGCGGAGCATTCGAGGCATGCGCATCGTTCAGACCTTCACGCGCGGATCGACCACCGCGTACAGCAGGTCGATCGAGAAATTGATGAGCACGTAGATCGCGGCAATCACGAGCAGCGCGCCTTGAATCACGGGATAGTCGCGCCGCAGCACGGCGTTGACCACGAGGTTGCCCACGCCCGGCAGGCCGAACACGGTCTCGGTGATGACGGCGCCGCCGATCATCAGCGCGACCGTGAGGCCGATCACGGTGACGATGGGCACCAGCGCATTGCGCAGCGCGTGCTTGAGCACGACGACCTTCTCGCTCAGGCCCTTGGAGCGTGCGGTACGCACGTAGTCTTCACCGAGCACGTCGAGCATCGAGGCGCGCGTGAAGCGGATGATGAGTGCGGAGTTCAAGAGGCCCAGCACGGTGGCCGGCAGCACCAGCGCGTGCAATCTCTCGGCAAAGGGTGCATCGGGCGCGCCGTACCCCGACACCGGGAACCACCCGAAGGACACCGCGAAGATCTGGATCAGCACGATGCCCAGCCAGAAGCTGGGAATGCTCGCGCCCAGCATCGCGATGCCGGTGAAGAACTGGTCGACCACGCGCCCGCGAAACACCGCAGAGACGATGCCGCAGGGCACGCCGATGAGCGCTGCGATGGCCACCGCCATCAGTGCGAGCAAGGTGGTGGGCTCGGCGCGCTCCCACAGCGCCTGCGTGACCGGGCGCTGCAGGAAGATCGAGGTGCCCAGGTTGCCCTGCAGCACTTCGCGCAGCCAGTAGCCGAACTGCACGGGCAAGGGTTTATCGAGGCCGTAGTCCTTCTGCACGCGGGCGATGTCGGCGGCGGTGGCCTGGTCGCCCAGCAGCACGGAGATGGGGTCGCCCGAAGCCGCGCGCGTGAGCACGAAGACCAGCACGGCCACCAGCGCCAGCACGATGAGCATGCCGCCCGCGCGCGAGGCGATGTAGCGAAGCGATGCGCTCTTGATCATGGCGAGAACTCGATGGCGGCGGCGCTGCCCACGGCCACGTACTGGCCGGTGAACTGCACGTCGCCGTTCTTCTTCACGCGGAAGATGGTCACGTTGTCGCCCTGCTTGTTGTGGCACACGTAGAGAAAGCGCCCGCTCGGCTCGAGCGTGCAGCTGCGCGGGTAGTTGCCGCGCGTCCACTCTTCGCGCACCAGCGTGGGCGCGCCGGTGCGCGCATCGACCTTGAAGATCGAGATCGAATCGTGCAGCCGGTTGAGCGACACGAAGTGCGTGCCGCCCGGCAGCATGCGGATGCCCGAGGCGTAGCTGGTGCCCTTGAAGCCGGCCGGCAGCGCCGAGGTTTCGCTCACCAGCGTGAGCACGCCGGTGGCGCCGTCGTAGCGCAGGAAGGCGATGGTCGAGGCCTCTTCGTTCACGAGGTAGACCCACTTGCCGTTCGGATGAAAGGCGAAGTGGCGCGCGCCCGAGCTCTCGGACACGGCCACCGTGCTCGGCTGGCTCAGCACGCCGGTGGCGCGGTCGAAGCGGTACGAGATGACGCGGTCCAGCCCCAGATCGGCCACGAGCACGAAGTTGCCGGCCGGGTCGGCCTGCACCATGTGGGCGTGCGGGCCGTCGTGGTCGCTGGTGGCAAAGCCTTCGTGCGAGCGCGCGGCCAGCGGCACGACGTCGGCGCCGGGCTTGCAGGGCGTGGCGGCGCCGCAGGCCGCGACGTCCTTGTAGACGACGGCGGCGCGGTCGGTGTCGAAGCTTCCGTCGGTGCGCAGCGCGATCACGCTGACGTCGCCACTGGCGTAGTTGGCGGTGAACACGTAGCGGCCGTCGGGATGCACGCTCAGGTGCGCCGGGTCCTTGCCGCCGCAGGGCATCTCGGCCACGAACGACAGCGCGCCGTTGGCGCCGATGCGAAAGGCCGAGACGGAGCCGGCTTCGAACTCGTTGGCGGCGTACAGCATCGGCAGCGTCGGGTGACGCGCCAGCGAGGCGGGGTTGCGCAGCTTCGCATCGCTGCCCGCGCTCGCCACGGCGGGCGGTGCGCCAGGGATGGGCTTGAGGGCGCCGGTCGCGCCGTCCACCACGAACTGGTGCACGCCCAGGCCGCGCCCGCCGCGCCACGGCTTGCCGCCGTCGCTGTAGGTGCCGACGTAGGCGTACACGGGGCCCGAAGTGGTGGCTTGAGCGGGAGTGGCCATGGATGGTTTGAGTCCGAGGGCGCTCAGGCCGGAGGCCAGTGCGCTGACTTGCAGAAGTTGACGACGCGACGGCATGGCGGTGCTTGCGGCCTTACTTGATCTTCGCGTTCCAGAAGAACGGCCAGGTCGCGGGCTGGTAGTTGTCCAGCGCCGGGCTCTTGGCCGAGAGGCCGTTGAACTTGCCGACGTTGATGTAGGGCACCTCGTCGTACACCACCTGCTGCACCTTGCCCCACAGCGCGCCGCGCTTGGCCGGGTCGCTCTCGGTGTTGAAGGCGCTGAGCGCGGCCTTCTTGGCGGGCGAATCCCACCAGCCGGGTGCGCCGTCGCCCAGTTGCGGCGGCGACAGCATGGGCTCGGGGAACTGGCCCGAGTGGGTCACGTAGATGTCCCACAGCTTCGGGTCGTTGCGGCGTTGCACCAGCGTGGCCCAGTCGACCACGTTGAGGTCGACCTTGAAACCGGCGCGCTTGAGCTGCTCGGCCATCAGGAGCGACATGTTGTAGTGGAAGTCGTATTGGCGGCTGGTGAGCACGCGGATCGGCTCGCCCTTGTAGCCGGCCTTGGCGGCGGCGTCCTTGGCCTTGGTGGCGTTGCGCTGGTTGTACTGGTCGGTGCCCGCGGCCGAGTAGAACGGTGAACTCTTGGGAAAGTGGTTCGCCTCCGCGATGAAGAAGCGCGTGTCGCCGAAGCCGGCCGCGAGCATCTCGCCTTGGCCCAGCGCGGTCTGCACGGCCTGGCGCACCGCCGGGTTGGCGGCCACGCCTTCCTTGGTGTTGAGCACGAGGTAGGGGAAGCCGAACGACGGCGTCATGATCGGCAGCGTCTTGCCACCGGCCTTCTCCAGGCGCGGCAGGGCTTCCACCGGCAACAGGTCGGCAAAGTCGTACTGGCCGGCGAGTGCACCTTCGACGCGCGTGCTGGCGTTGGGCACGGGCACGAAGCGCAGCTCTTCGATGGCGGCTTCGCGCTTGCCGCCGTAGCCGCTCGCGGGCTCCTTGCGCGCGGCGTACTTGTCGAAGCGCGTGAGCAGCACGAACTGGTCGGGGCGGCGTTCCTTGAACTTGTAGGGGCCGGTGCCGACGAAGTCCTTCAGCGGCGAAGCGATGGAGTCCTTGGCCATGATGGCCGCCATGCCGCTGGGCAGCGCGAGCTGCGAGAGCAGCGGTGCGTACGGCGCCTTCAGCACGATCTCCACGCCCAGCGGGCCCTTGGCCTTCAGGCTCTCGATTTCCTTGCCCACGGCCTTGCCGCGCGGCGACTGATCCATCCAGCGCTGCAGGCTGGCCACCACGTCGTCGGCCGTGAGATCGCGCCCGTTGTGCAGCGCCACGCCCTTGCGCAGCGTGATGGCGTAGGTCTTGCCGTCGGCCGAGATCTTGGGCATGCCCTCGGCCAGCATCGGCACCACGTTCCACTTGGCGTCGAAGGTGTACAGCGTCTCGTACACGTGCTGCATGATGGTTCCGACCAGGTCGGCCGTGGAGGCCATCGGGTCGAGCGTCTGCGGCTCGGCCACCATCGCCAGCGTGGCGAAGTTGCGCGGGCCCTGCGCGTGGGCGCTGGGGTGAGGCAGTGCGGCACACAGCATCGCGAGCAGGGAAGCTCCCAGCAGGCTGCGCTTCGACAGGCGGGGCAGGCGCTGGACAAGACCGGCGTGAGACATGGAGAACTCCTTCATGGGGCGGACTGATTTATGAAAGAAATTTTCTTTCTGGTCCGGACTTTGAAGCAGACTTCATGCCAAATCATCCGTGTTAACCCTTGTTGATGGGTTATTCTGAAAAAGTCTTTCAAATCAGACGGATACTGCGGCCCTCACCCACCCCACTCAACCCTCACTCCCAGGAGTTCCCATGCCCCTCGAATACCTCGGCGCCCCGCCCATCGCTTCCGACCGCCAGGCCCGCCCCTTCTCCCCCGCCGTGCGCGCGGGCGACTTCGTCTACGTGTCGGGCCAGGTGCCCGCCAACGCGCAGGGCGAGATCGTGGCCGGCGGCATCGAGGTGCAGACGCGCCAGGTGATGGAGAACCTGAAGACCGTGCTCGCGCTGGCCGGCGCCACGCTCGACGACGTGTGCAAGAGCACCGTCTGGCTGCACGACGCGCGCGACTTTGGTGCCTTCAACCGCGTCTACATGAGCTACTTCGGTGAAAACAAGCCGGCGCGCTCGACCACCGAGGCGCGCCTCATGGTCGATGCGAAGGTCGAGATCGACGTCGTCGCCTACAAGCCCAAGGCCTGATCAGGTCGGTCGCAGTTCGGTCTTGCGCTGAATGATGCGCGAGACCAGCCCGTATTCCACGGCCTCCGTGGCCGACAGCCAGCGGTCGCGCTCGATGTCGGCCAGCACCACGTCGATGGGCTTGCCGGTTTCGCGCGCGATCTCGTGCGCGATGCGCTGGCGGGCCTTGATGATTTCCTGCGCCTGGATCGCGATGTCGGTCGCCTGCCCGCCCGCGCCGCCGCTGGGCTGGTGGATCAAAAAGCGCGTGTTGGGCAGGCACACGCGGCGCTCGTGCGGCGCCGCGAGAAACAGGTGCGTGGCGGCGCTGCCCACCCAGCCGGTGCCGATCATGTGCACCGGCGCGCTGATGAAGCGCACCACGTCGTGGATCGCGTCGCCCGACTCCAGGTGCCCGCCGGGCGAGCTCACGAGGATGTCGATGGGTTTGTCGCCGCTGTCGGCATCGAGCGCGATGAGCCGGCGCGTGACGTCGGCGGCCACGCTGTCGGTGATGCTGCCGAAGATCAGCAGCGTGCGCGACTTGAACGCCTTTTCCTCGAGGTAGGAATTGCGCGGCTCGGCCGTCGCCGCGGGCGGGGTGTCGTCGTCGGTTTCCAGTGTTGAAAACATGGGCTGCATGAAGAAAGCTCCTGTGGTTGAACTGTCTTGACGAACAAGCCCACAGTTTCGTGACATTGCGTGTGCTGTGGCAAGCTGCGCCGATGCTCGACGAACGCTATCTCTCGCAATTGCCTGCGCTGCGAAGCCGGCTGGTTCGCACCGCGGCGCGGCTGCTGGGTACGCACGCCGAGGCCGAGGACGTGGTGCAGGACACCTACCTGCGCGCGCTCGAAGCCAGCGATGCCGCGCCTCCCGCATCGACCCAGGCGTGGCTGACCACGGTGATGCGCCACCTGGCCATCGACCGGCTGCGGCGCGAGGACTGGATGCGGCGCTGGCTGCGCGATGCGGGCGACGTGCACGCGCCCGAAGCGCCGTCGGCGGAAGCCGATGCGGCGCAGGCCGAGTCGGTCGAACGTGCGCTGCGGCTGCTGGCTTCGACGCTATCGCCCGCCGACGGTGCGGCGCTGCTGCTGCATGAGGTCTTCGAGGCCAGCTTCAAGGAGATCGCACAGGCCAGCGGCAAGACCGAGGCGGCCTGCCGGCAGCAGGTGCATCGCGCGCTGTTGCGGCTGCGGCAGGACAGGCCGGCCGACGACGAGCGCGAGCGCGCCGCATCGGCCGCGCATTTCCAGGCGTACCGGCAGGCGCTCCTGCAGTGCGATGCCGCGCCGCTGCGCGCCCTGCTGCGCACGCCACCGACGCGTGCGTTCTCTGCATCAGCTTCGGCAACCCCGGCATCGACGCCGCGCACCGTCTGCCAACTCGTGCACCTCGGTGGCCAGCTCGGCCTCGTGCTCACGCTGGGTGGCAAGGTGCTGTGCGTGCTGCCCCTGGAGGCGGCGCAGCCCGAAGAGGTCGCGCAGTGAGCCGGGTCGTCATCGTCTCCGGGCCACCGGGCTCGGGGAAGACCTCGGTGTCGGCGCTGCTGGCCAAGGCCGATCCGCGCGGCCTGCACCTGCCGTCCGACCTGTTCTACGACTTTCCGGCGCACCCC
The DNA here is from genome assembly GCF_058787635.1 of Variovorax sp. FW305-3-2-15-B-LB1. NCBI lineage: Bacteria > Pseudomonadati > Pseudomonadota > Betaproteobacteria > Burkholderiales > Comamonadaceae > Variovorax > Variovorax sp. FW305-3-2-15-B-LB1. The sequence continues at coordinate 19,093 of NZ_JBYSZY010000056.1, forward strand.
GTGCCGCCCTACCGCGCTGGCGCCGACGCGCAGAACACGGCCGTGATCCGGGCCGTGTGCCGCGCGACCGCATCGTTCGCGGCGGACGGCTACCGGGTGTGCCTCGACGGCGTGTTCGGCCCGTGGTTTCTGCCGCTGGTCGCGCGCGAATTCGAGGCGGCGGGCACGCAGGTGGCGTACGTGCTGCTCGAGGTCGATCTCGAGGAAGCGCTGGCGCGCGTGCGTCAGCGTTCGGGGCCGGAGATGGACACGATGGTGCGCACGATGCACGCCGCGTTCCAGCAACCCGCGCCCGGGCTCGACGGCCACCGCATCGCGACGATGGCGCGCACGCCCGAAGCGGTCGCGCAGGCCATCGATCAGCGGCTGGCCGGCGACGCGCTGCGCCTCGACCTGCGGTCGTGGACGCGCGCCGACCGCTGAGCCTCAGCCCGCCAGCCGCCCCGCCACCAGCTGCAGCACGCGGTCGCAACGCTTGGCCAGGTCCTGGTCGTGTGTGACCATCACGAAGGCCGTGCGGTGCCGGTGCGCGAGGTCGAGCATCAGCGCGAACACGGCGTCGGCCGTGCTGCGGTCGAGGTTGCCGGTGGGCTCGTCAGCCAGCACGCAGGCGGGCTTCGTGACCAGCGCACGCGCAATGGCCACGCGCTGGCGCTCGCCGCCTGACAGCTCGGCCGGCCGATGATGCAGGCGCTCGCCCAGGCCCACGCTGGCGAGGATCTTGGCCGCGGCCTGCGCCGCTTCGCCGGCTTCGACGCGGCGGATCTTCAGCGGCATCGCGACGTTGTCGAGCGCACTGAACTCGGGCAGCAGGTGATGGAACTGGTAGACGAAGCCCAGGTGATGATTGCGCAAGCGGCCCTGCTCAGCGGCGTCGGCATGCGCGATGTCCTTGCCGAGCAGTTCGACCTTGCCCGCGGTGGGCGCGTCGAGCCCGCCCATCAGGTGCAGCAGCGTGCTCTTGCCGGAGCCGGACGCGCCGACGATGGCCAGCGTTTCGCCGGCGTGCACGTCGAGGTCGACACCGTGCAGCACGGTGAGGTCGATGCGGCCTTCGTGGAAGCGCTTGGTGAGGCCACGGGCCTTCAGGACGACATCACTCATAGCGCAGGGCCTCGGCGGGGTTCACACGGCTGGCGCGCCAGCTCGGATACAGCGTGGCCAGGAAGGCCAGGATGAGGGAAATGACCGCGATCGGCATGATGTCGCTTTGCTGCGGGTCGCTCGGCATCTTGCTGATCAGGTAGATGTCCTTGGGCAGGAAGCTGGCGTGGAAGAGCTGCTCCAGGAAGGGCACGATCACGTCGATGTTGTAGGCGATGCCCAGCCCCAGCAGCAGGCCGCCCACGGTGCCGATCACGCCCACCATGGCGCCCTGCACCACGAAGATGGCCATGATGCTGCGCGGCGAGCTACCCAGCGTGCGCAGGATGGCGATGTCGGCGCGCTTGTCGGTCACGGTCATCACCAGCGTCGACACGAGGTTGAAGGCCGCCACGGCGACGATCAGCGTGAGGATGATGAACATCATGCGTTTCTCGACCTGCACGGCCGCGAACCAGGTCTTGTTCTGGCGCGTCCAGTCGCGGATGAGGAACTGGCCCGGCAGCGTGACGGCGAGCTGGTCGGCCACCTCGCGCGCCTCGTGCAGATCTTTCAGCTTGAGGCGGATGCCGGTCGGGCCTTCGAGGCGGAACACCTTGGCGGCGTCTTTCTCGTGCACCATCGCCAGCGCCGAGTCGTACTCGTAGTGGCCCGAGTCGAACACGCCGACCACGGTGAACTGCTTCAGGCGCGGCACCACGCCGGCCGGCGTGACCTGGCCGCCCGGCGCCACCAGCGTGACCTGGTCGCCGGGCTGCACGAACATGGAGCGCGCCAGCTCGATGCCCAGCACGATGCCGAACTCGCCGGGCACCAGCTTGTCGAAGGTGCCGCCCTTGGCGATGCCACCGGTGTCGGTGACCTCGGGCTCGAGCGCGGGGTCGATGCCGCGCACGATCGCGCCCTTCATGTCTTCACCGCGCGCAATCAGCGCCTGCGTGTTGATGAACGGCGCCGCGCCGATCACCTCGGGGTTCTTGCGGGCGTCGGCCATGATGGCGTCGATGTCCTGCAGGGCCTGGCCGTCGCGCGAGAAGATCTCGATGTGCGACACCACGCTGAGCATGCGGTCGCGCACTTCCTTCTGGAAGCCGTTCATCACGCTGAGAACGATGATCAGCGCCGCCACGCCCAGGGCGATGCCGAGCATCGACACGCCGGAGATGAAGGAGATGAAGCCGTTGCGTCGCGTGGCACGGCCTGCGCGCGTGTAGCGCCAACCGAGCTGCAGTTCGTAGGGGAATCGCATCAGCGGCCTCGCCCCGTGGCCTCAAGGGGCATGGGCGCACCCGCGGGGGGCGGCAAATACTCGGGGTGAGGAGCGAGGGGGTAGGTCATACGGTGGAATTGTGGCATCCCGGACAATAGGGAAATGGCCGAACCTCTCCCACGTCATCTGTTGATTCCCTTTGCCGGCCGCGGTTCCCCGGCTTGCCGCGCGGCGCTCGCGACCCTGCGGCTGCCGAACCTCGAAACCCTGCTGCTGCGCCTGACGCTCGCCGACACCGACACGCAGGACGACAGCACCCGCTCCCCGCCGCACGAACGCGCGCTGGCCCGCGCGCTGGGCCTGCCCCCTGCCGACGACGGCTGCATTCCCTGGGCCGCGCTCGAAGCCCGCAAGACCGGCTTGGCCGCGCCCGGCGACCCCGAGGCCTGGGGCCTGGTGACGCTGTGCAACTGGCAGGTCGGCATCGACGACGTGGCGCTGGGCGATCCGAGCGCCATCGAGATCGACGCGGCCGAGTCGATGGCCCTGCTGACCGTGGCGCAGCCGTTCTTCGAGGAAGACGGCATCGCGCTGTACCCCTCCGACACGCCGGGCCGCTGGCTCGCGCGCGCGCCCATCTTCGACGGGCTGGCCACGGCCTCCATCGACCGCGCGGTGGGGTACCCCATTTCGCAGTGGTCGCCGCTGGGCGATGCCTCGCGGCCGCTGCGCCGGCTGCAGAACGAGATGCAGATGCTGCTGTACACGCAGCGCGTGAACGACGAGCGCACCGCGCGCGGGGTGCCACCGATCAATTCGTTCTGGCTCAGCGGCACCGGCGTCCTGAAGGACGGCGACCTGCCCTCGCCGCCCCTTTCGCGCACGCCGGTCGTCGACCTCGCGCTGCGCGACGCCGCGCTGCGCGACGACGGCCTCGCCTGGGCCGCCGCCTGGCAGGCCTTGGATGCCGGCGCCGTCGCCGGCCTGCTCGCCGACCTGACGCGCGGCGCCGACGTGGCGCTCTCGCTGTGCGGCGACCGCGGCGCGCAGCTTTTCACCGTGCAACCGCGCGGCCTCGCCCGCTGGGCCAAGGGCCTGTTCGACCGCAACCGCGCCACCCAGGTGCTGGAGTCCCTATGAAGATCATTGCCCGGGACATCCCGCCGCGCACCGTCTGGGCGCTGGAACAGGCCGGCGTGCATCCGCTGCTGGCGCGTCTCTTTGCCGCGCGCGGCGTGCGCGGCAAGGACGAGCTCGACGACGGCCTTGCGCGCCTGCTGCCGCCCGACACGCTGCGCGGCACGCGCGAAGCGGCGGTGCTGCTGGCCGACGCCATCGCGCAGGACAAGCGCCTGTGCATCGTGGCCGACTACGACTGCGACGGTGCCACCGCCTGCGCGGTCGGCGTGCGCGGCCTGCGCCTGCTAGGCGGCAAGCACGTGAGCTACCTCGTGCCCGACCGCGTGGTGGACGGCTACGGCCTGACGCCGCCCATCGCCGAGCGCGTGGCCAACGCCGGCGCCGACATGCTGATCACCGTCGACAACGGCATCGCCAGCGTCGAGGGCGTGGCCGCCGCCAAGGCGCGCGGCCTGCAGGTGCTGGTGACCGACCATCACCTGCCCGGCCCCGAGCTGCCCCTGGCCGACGTGATGGTCAACCCGAACCAGCCCGGCTGCGAGTTCGAAAGCAAGAGCATCGCCGGCGTCGGCGTGATGTTCTATGTGCTGCTCGCGCTGCGCTCCGAACTGCGCACGCGCGGCGTGTTCGACACCGCCACGCAGCCCAAGCTCGATGCGCTGCTGCCGCTGGTCGCGCTGGGCACCGTGGCCGACGTGGTGAAGCTCGATGCCAACAACCGCCGCCTCGTGGCCCAGGGCCTGCGCCGCATCCGCGCGGGCGCGATGCCGGCCGGCGTGGCGGCGCTGTTCAAGGCCGCGGGCCGCACCGCCTCGGCCGCGACGACCTTCGACTTCGGCTTTGCCCTCGGCCCACGCATCAACGCGGCCGGCCGGCTGGCCGACATGACGCTGGGCATCGAGTGCCTGCTGACCGACGACGCCGGCCGCGCCGACGAACTCGCGCGCATGCTCGATGGTATCAACCGCGAGCGGCGCGACATCGAGGGTGGCATGCGCGACCAGGCGCTGCTGCTGGCCGAATCGCTGTTCGCGGCCGATGGCGAAGGCGTGGAAGCGCCGCCGCCGGCCATCAGCGTGTTCGGCGCCGACTTCCACGAAGGCGTGGTGGGCATCGTGGCCTCGCGCATCAAGGACCGCTTCCATCGCCCGACCTTCGTGTTCGCGGCCAGTGCGGCGCCGGGCAAGGAGCAGGAGCTGAAGGGCTCGGGCCGCTCGATCCCGGGCTTTCACCTGCGCGATGCGCTCGACCTCGTGGCCAAGCGCCACCCCGGCGTGCTGCTGCGCTTCGGCGGCCACGCGATGGCCGCGGGCTGCACCGTGGCGCGCGAGCACTTTCCTGTCTTCGAGCGCGCGCTGGCCCAGGTGGCCGGCGAATGGCTGGCCGAGGCCGCGCTCACGCGCCAGATCGAGACCGACGGGCCGATCGCGCGCGAGTACATGCGCATCGATCTGGTCGACACGCTGCACCGCGAGGTCTGGGGCCAGGGCTTTGCGCCGCCCACCTTCAGCGAAGAGGTCGAAGTGGTGTCGCAGCGGCTGGTGGGCGAGAAGCACCTGGCGCTCAAGCTCAAGCACCAGGGCCAGCCCATCGACGCGATCTGGTTCAGCCACACCGAGCCGCTGCCGCCGCGCGTGAAGCTGGCCTTCAGGCTCGATGCGGACGAATGGCAAGGGGTGCGACGGCTGCGCTTTCTGGTCGAAGGCGCGGAGGTGTGACGCGGGCGGCCTAGACTGGAGGCCCATCCATTCGACCGGGCACTCTCGCATGCAGCAAGAAGCCATCTCGGCCCACGACATTTTTCCGCACATCCGTGTCGTGATGGGCATGGTCATCGGCCTGGGCGTGACCCGGCTGCTGTCGGGCGTGGCGCGCATCGTGCAGCACCCCACGCAGTACCGGCTCTATGCCGTGCACCTGGCCTGGGTCGCCTCGGTGCTGCTGGCGCTGGTGCATTTCTGGTGGTGGGAGTTCGGCCTGTACCAGATCGACAGCTGGACCTTCGGCACCTACGCCTTCATCGTCAGCTACGCGATCCTGCTCTTCTTGCTGTGCGCGCTGCTCTTCCCGGACAGCATGCAGGACTACGCGAGCTACCGCGACTACTTCTACGCCCGCCGCGCGTGGTTCTTCGGCTTGCTGGCCGCCACCTACCTGCTCGACGTGGTCGACACGCTGATCAAGGGCGAGGCGCACTTCGCCCGCTTTGCGATGGAGTACCTCATCCGCACGCCCATCCTCGTGGGCCTGTGCATCGCGGCGGCCCGGTCGGCCAACCCGCGCTTTCACACGGCCTTCGTCGCGGGCACGCTGGCGTACCAGCTGTCGTGGATCTTCCGGCTCTTCGACACCTTGGATTGAGCCGCTGCGGCCAACAGGAACAGGACCTGCGTCCATGAGGGCAGGCTAGTATCCACGTCCTTCAACCGATACGGACCCTACCTACCGCCGTGAGCACCCTGCCCCCTTGCCCCCAATGCCATTCGGAATTCACCTACGAAGACGGCCTCAACCTTGTCTGCCCCGAATGCGCTCACGAATGGTCCGCCTCGGGCGCTGCCGCCGAAAGCGCGGCCGATGAGGGGCGGGTCATCAAGGATTCGGTCGGCAACGTGCTGAACGACGGCGACACCGTCACCGTCATCAAGGACCTCAAGGTCAAGGGCTCGTCGCTGGTCGTGAAGGTCGGCACCAAGGCGAAGAACATCCGCCTGATCGATGGCGATCACGACATCGATTGCAAGATCGACGGCATTGGCGCGATGAAGCTGAAGTCGGAATTCGTGCGCAAGGCGTGAGACCGGCCTGGCTCAGGCGGCGCAGCGTCTCGCTGTCCGTTCGTCATTCCAGTGCCGCGCGGACTTCCTAGCCGGCCAACTCCCGGCAGCGCGCGGCGTCCAGCGCATGGCCGCAGGCGTGGAACTCCCGCGCCGCCGCGGCGAAGCCTTCGCGCGCGGCAGCGACACGGCCGGTGGCCCGTTCGATGTGGGCCTGCGCCTCGTGCAGCGACGCGTACCAGGCCGGCAGCTTCATCACCACGTTGGCCAGGTATTCGGATTGCTGTTGGTGGCTGGCCGCCAGGTCCAGTTCGTGCGCTCTCGCGGCCGCGATGGTGGCCGGGATGGCGAAGGTGATGCGGCAGCCGGGGCAGCTTTCCAACGGGCCGCGCACGTTGGCCTCGGCCTCCTCCAGCACGCCCAGCGCGGCATCGGGCTGTGTGGCCATCGCGATGCGGGTGCCGTAGATGCGGTCCAGCAGGTGGAAGCCGACGTCGGACTGGCGCGCGACGTCGAGCGCTTCGTCGAGCAGGCCGCGCGCCCGGTCCATCTGCCCGCGGTAGATCGCCAGTTCGGAGCGGCGCTGCAGCGACAGCGCCTCGCCCGTCGCGCCGCCGATCGCGCGGTGCATGCGCCCACCCGCCACCAGGTCCTGCTCGGCGGCGTCGAGCTGGCCGCTGAGCAGCCAGGCCTCGCCGCGCAGCGTGACCGCGAACGCATGCCCGCGCGCCGCGCCCAGCCGCTGCGCTTCCGTGGCCAGCGCATCGGCGAATGCGATGACCTCGGCGTACGGCCGCGAGCCGTACAGGAAGCGCTGCGTGATGCACAGATGGCCGTCGAACACGCGCACCGCCAGCTGCGGCAGGTGGCTCGTCTCCTTGAGGTCGGCCCACACGCTGCCGTGCAGGTCGCCGCGCGCGTGCGCCGCCGCGGCCTGCGACCAGGAGGCGATCACGAGCGTGCCTTCGTCGCCCGTCTCCAAGGCGATCCGGCGCACTTCGGCCGACCGGCGCGTGCCTTCGGCGGGGTCCCCGAAGCCCAGGGCCGCCGCGCCGCTGTACGCCAGCGCTTCGGCGAGACGCCCCGCCACCGTCGTGGGATGCACGTCCTTCAGGTACTGCAGGGCACCGGGCGGGTCGCTCATCTTCACTTGGGCCAGGGCCCGCTTGGCGCGCAGTTCGTGGGACAGCGCGTCCGGCGCGACGGCGGCGGCCGCATCGTAGGCGGCCAACGTGCCGGGCCGGCCCAGCGCGTCCAGGGACTCGGCACGCAGCGCCAATGCTTCCGGCTGCGCCGCCCGGTGCACGAGCAGCGGCTCGACGTGGCGCAACACGTCCTCGTAGGCGCCGAGGCGAAAGGCCTGGCGCGCAGCCGCCAGCGCACACGGCATGGCCTGCTCGGCATCGCCCGCGGCGAGCCAGTGATGGCCCACCAGGCCCGGTGCCGCACCGCCTTGCGCGAGCCGCGCCGCCACGTCGCGATGCAGCAGCACACGCCGGTGCGGCGGGATGCCTTCGGCCAGCGCATCCCGCACGAGTGCGTGGCGGAAGCGGTAGCGGCCGTCGGCCACCACCAGCACGCCTGCGGCCAACGCCTGGTCGAGCCGCGCCAAGGCATCGTGGCCTTCATCGGCAGCCAGGGCCACGGCCGTGGCCACGTCGAAATCTTCGGCCGACAGCGCCAACCGGCGCACGGCCTCCGTCGTGCCGGGGTTCAGGTCGCACAGGCGTTCGGCCAGGGCCGACGACAGGCTGCGGGACATCACCGCCGTGGCGCCGTCCGACGTGGCCGCACCGCGCGCGAGTTCGACCACGGCAAACGGCAGGCCTTCGGCACGGCGCGCGATGGCGGTGGCGGCCTCGGCCGTCATCGGTGCGTCGGCCGAACGGGCCGCGAGCAATGCCGCTTCCTCCTCGGACAGTGGCCCCAGTTCAAGGGCCTCCAGCTGGCCGGCGCGCTGCAAGCGCGAAGTGTTCCGATCCAGCAGCGGCGGCAGCGCGTGCCGGCACGCGAGCAGCACGAACACCGGGGGGCCGCTTGCCGCCAGTTGCGTCAGCGCCTGGGCGCTCGCGTCGTCCGCCGCGTGCGCATCGTCGACGATGAGCAGCACCGGCTTTTGCGCGGCAGTGGCCAGCAGCAGCCGGCGCACGGCGCCCACCATCTGGTGGCGCCCGAGCGGCAGGGCCAGCGGTTTCACGTCGCCCGAGGCGGTCATCTGCGCCAGCACAGCCTGGGCGTGCGCACCGATGGCCTGTGCCGCATCGGGCAGTTCGCCGAGCAAGGGCTCCACCAGGTCGGCCGCGATGCCGTAGGGCCGCGTCCAGTCGCCGGCCTGCAACGAGCGCACCTGCCAGCCCAGGCCCCGCGCTTCTTCGGCGACACGGCGGCAGAACGCGGTCTTGCCCATCCCCGCCGGCGCGCGCACCACCGCGCCCCCCGGCCGGCCCGCGAGGCTGGCGCGCAGCCACCCCAGGACACGCACCAGCTCCATGGCACGGCCGACGAAACGCGGCGCGGCGCCTTCCAGGCCCGCCACGCATTCGCGGTACAGCGCTTCGGCCGACGGGCCGGGGCGCATGTCCAGGGTCTGCTGCAGATGGTCGCGCAGGTGGCCATACCAGCGCAGCGCCGAAGAGCGTCGCCCGGCCGCCAGTTCCTCGCGCATCAGCTGCACATGGGCCGCTTCGTCGGTGGGGTCTTCGCGCACCAGCCGTTCCAGGTCGCCGGTCTGGCGCAGCAGCCGCAGGAACTTGTCGCGCAACCGCTGGCGCGGCGCCTCGGTCCAGGCTTCGTAGCGGGCGTCCGGCAGAAGGTCGCCACCGTAGAGCTGCGCGGCCGCCTTGCAGGCCTGCGGATCGCCGCTGTGCAGGGCCTCGTCCGCTGCGCGCTCGAACTGCTCGGCGTCGCACGCCACCGCATCGTGGTCGGGCAGCAGGAAAACCCGGCCGCCTCGCAGCACCAGGGCGTCGGGCTGGCCGATGAACTGGCGCGCGTGGTGTGCGGCCTTGCGCAGGTTGGCGCTGCCGGCGTCGGGGTCCAGGTGCGGCCACAGGGCGTCCACCACCTGCTCGTTCGCCAGGCTGCGTCCGGGCTGCAGGGCCAGCAGCTGCAGCAGCTCGGCGGCGCGCCGGGTCAGCGGCACTGGTGGAATCTGCGGGTCATCGCCGGCCACGCTCAGGTGGAACGGGCCCAGCAGCCGGATCGACACGGCTTCGGACGGCGGAGTCGGTGGGGGCGACATCGCGATTCCTTTCCCCCGGCACGGGCCGGGAACGTTTCAGGAACGCCAAGCGTGGAGCATCAGTATGCCGTCTATCGAATCTGGCGGGTGCAACGAATAGACGCATCACCCTCGCGCCCGCGGACCCTCAAGGAGTACCTCATGCATATCGCAAAAGACGAAGTCGACGTGAAGATGGAAATTCCCGGTGCCCTGATCCGGCAGCGTCTGGATTTCGGCGACGCGACCGGCTACAGCAAGATCAGCGGCGAGTACTTCACGCTGTCGGCGGGCGTCGACACGACGCCGCTCTTCCAGGGCCTGAACAACCACAACTCCTGCCAATGCCCGCACTGGGGGTTCGTGCTCAAGGGCCAGATCACCACCACCGACGACGCCGGGGAACAGGAGACCGTGAAGACCAACGACCTGTTCTATTGGCCGCCCGGCCACAACGTCAAGGTCGACGCCGACGCGGAGATCGTGATGTTCAGCCCGCAACACGAGCACACGCACGTGATCGACCACATGATCGAGAAGGTGAAGTCATGAACCCGAACAAGGCCCTCTGGGAAAAAGGCGACTTCACCCGCATCGCCGAGAGCATGCGAGAGAGCGGTGAGGACGTCGTGCGGCACGCCCGCATCACGCCCGGCATGAAGGTGCTGGACCTCGGCTGTGGCGACGGCAACACCGCCATCCCGGCCGCCAAGCTCGGCGCGCAGGTGCTGGGCGTGGACATCGCCGCCAACCTGGTCGCCGCGGGCAACCGACGGGCGGCCCAGGCCGGGCTGTCGGCCAGCTGCAGGTTCGAGGAAGGGGACGCCTGCGAGCTGCGGCTGGAGAACAAGTCCTTCGACCTCGTCATCAGCATGTTCGGCGCCATGTTCGCGCCCAAGCCCTTCGACGTGGCACGGGAGATGGTGCGAGTCACGCGCCCGGGCGGCCGCATCCTCATGGGCAACTGGATCCCGAACGACCCGACGCTGGTGGCGCAGATCCTGAAGATCAGCTCGTCGTATGCGCCTCCACCGCCCGAGGGTTTCGTGAGCCCGATGGGCTGGGGCTCGACCCCGAACATCATCGAGCGCTTCGGCGCGGCGGGCGTTGCCTCGGAGGCCATCAGCTGGGAACGCGACAGCTACATCTTCGACTTCAAAGGCTCGGCGGCGGAATTCGTCGACACCTTCCGACAGTTCTATGGCCCGACCATGAACGCATTCGACGCGGCAGCCCAGGCGGGGCGCACCGACGAACTGCGCACGGAGCTGGTGACGCTGTTCCAGAGCCAGAACCAGAGCCAGTACCCCAACACCTGCCTGATCGCCGCGACGTTCCTGCGGGTGACAGTGGAGGTGGGCTGATCCGCGGCGTTCCGTCGGCTTCTGCGGCCGATCCGGACCGCCGGACAGGTCGAGGGAGACAAAGAAAAAGCCCGGCAACGCAGGACGTTGTCGGGCTTTTTTGATTGGTGCCGCTTGTCGGAATCGAACTGACGACCTTCCGCTTACAAGGCGGGTGCTCTACCAATTGAGCTAAAGCGGCTGAAAGAAAGCAGTGCTGGCGACGATTCTAAGCGGCCGGCTTTGGGGCCGACCGCGCCGTCACTTGACGCGCTTGAGCGACGGCCGGGTGCCGCCACCGGCCGGTGGGCGCGGCGGCTCGTCGGTCGGGTCGGAAGGCGCCGAGCCGGCGTCGACCGTCTCGTCGCCCTCTTCGCCCGTCACCAGGTGGAACACCTTGCTGGCGTCGCCTTCGGTGCCGCGCGAGGCATCGCGCAGCGGCATGCGCGGCGCGCCGGACGGCGAAGCCGCAGCCGAGGCGGCGTCATCGCCATCGTCGGACGTGGTGGCGGCCGGCACGGGTGCCGGGAACGCCATGCCTTGGCCGTTCTCACGGGCGTAGATCGCGATCACGCGACCGACCGGCACGCTGATCTCGCGCGCCGTGCCTGCGAAGCGGGCCTTGAACTCGATGAAGTCGTTGCCCAGCTTCAGCGAGCTGGTCGCGTCGAAGCTGATGTTCAGCACGATCTCGCCGTTCTTCACGTACTCGCGCGGCACCTGGACGGTGTCGTCGACCAGCACGGCGACATAGGGCGTGAACCCGTTGTCGGTGCACCACTCGTACAGCGCCCGGATGAGGTACGGGCGGGTGGAAGAGGACTCGAGCGCGTTGATCATGAAAGGCGGCGAAAAACGAAGGAAGCAAGCACGCAGCTTACTTACTTTCGCATGACCTTTTCGGAAGGCGTCAGTGCTTCGATGTAGGCCGGGCGCGAGAAGATGCGCTCGGCGTACTTCAGCAGCGGTGCCGCGTTCTTGCTGAGGTCGATGCCGTAGTAGTCGAGACGCCAGAGCAGCGGCGCGATGGCCACGTCGAGCATCGAGAAGTTGTCGCCCAGCATGTACTTGTTCTTGAGGAACACGGGCGCGAGCTGCGTGAGGCGGTCGCGGATGTGCGAGCGGGCCTTCTCGAGCGCCTTCTCGTTGCCCTTGGCGGTGCGGTTCTCGAGCGTGGCGACGTGCACGAACAGTTCCTTCTCGAAGTTGAGCAGGAACAGGCGCACGCGGGCGCGGTCGACCGGGTCGCCGGGCATCAGTTGGGGATGCGGGAAGCGCTCGTCGATGTACTCGTTGATGATGTTCGACTCGTACAGGATCAGGTCGCGCTCGACCAGGATCGGCACCTGGCCGTACGGATTCATCACGCTGATGTCTTCGGGCTTGTTGTAGAGATCGACGTCGCGGATCTCGAAGTCCATGCCCTTTTCGAACAACACGAAGCGGCAGCGGTGGGAGAAGGGGCAGGTCGTTCCTGAATACAAGACCATCATGGCAAGAGACTCCTAAAAATCAAAAAGAGTGGGTCGCCTGGGCAACCCACTCTGTGGGACCGGACGCACGAGGCGCCCGGTCGGCGTGAACGGAATTACTTGACGTCTTTCCAGTACGAGGCGTTCAGTCGCCATACGAAAACCACCGACATGGCCAGGAACAGCAGCACCCAGACGCCGATGCGCACACGGGTGTTCTGTGCCGGCTCGGCCATCCACTGCAGGTAGCCGACGAGGTCGCCCACTGCGCTGTCGAACTGCACCGGGGTCAGCGTGCCGGGGGTCACTTGCTCCCACTTGCCCGTGAACACATCGGTGGCATGACCGTGCTGCTCGACCTTGGCGTGCACCGGCAGGCGCTCGCCCTGCAGTTCCCACAGCGGGTTCGGCATGGCGACGCTCGGGAACAGCAGGTTGTTCCAGCCGGTGGCCTTGGTGTCGTCGCGGTAGAAGCTGCGCAGGAAGGTGTACAGGTAGTCGGGGCCCGTGCCGCCGTGGCCGGCGCGCGAACGTGCGACCAGCGTCAGGTCGGGCGGCGTGGTGCCGAACCATTCCTTGGCCTGGCGCGCGTCGATGTTGGCCTTCATGGTTTCGCCGACCTTGTCGGTCGTGAACAGAAGGTTGTCCTTGATCTGCTGCTCGCTGATGCCGATGTCCTGCAGGCGGTTGTAGCGCATGAAGGCGGCCGAGTGGCAGTTGAGGCAGTAGTTGACGAACAGCTTGGCGCCGTTCTGCAGGGCCGCCACGTCGGTGGTCTTGTTGGGCGACTTGTCCCACGCCAGACCGCCCGACTCGGCGGATGCGGCCGCGGAGAAGGTCAGGCCCAGTGCCAAACCCATGACAGCGAGCCAGCCGGAAATTCTTTTCTTCATCGTGTTTCTCTCAAGCTCTCTTGCACTTGCGCGCGCATCAATGGGCGGCGAAGACCACGCGCTCGGGCACGGTCTTGAATTCGCCCTTGCGGCTCCACCACGGCATCAGCAGGAAGAAGCCGAAGTAGAAGAGCGTGCCGATCTGCGAGATGGTCTGGGCGATGTCCAGGGCGAACGAGCCGATGACCAGGTTGCCCCAGACGCCGGGCGCCTGGATGCCGAGGTAACCCAGGATCAGGAACAGGAACACGAACACGCCGTAGACATATTTGTGCCAGCTCGGACGGTAGCGGATCGACTTGACTTCGCTGTGGTCGAGCCACGGCAGGAAGAACAGGATGATGACCGAGCCGCCCATGATGACCACGCCCCAGAACTTGGCGTCGAAGGTCTTGAGCAGGAAGATCACGACGGCGGCCACGACCACCGCGGCAACCTTGAGGCCCATGCCCGACTTGCCCTTGATGAAGTTCCAGACGGCGGCGGCCGCGATGATCAGCGCGAACACGTTGACCATGTCGTCGGTGGTGGCGCGCAGCATCGAATAGAACGGCGTGAAGTACCAGACCGGAGCGATGTGGTTCGGCGTCTTCAGCGAGTCGGCCGGGATGAAGTTGTTGTACTCCAGGAAGTACCCACCGGCTTCAGGCGCGAAGAAGATCACTGCCGAGAAGATCGTGAGGAACACCACCACGCCGAAGATGTCGTGCACCGTGTAGTACGGGTGCGACGGGATGCCGTCGAGCGGATGGCCGTCGGGACCGCGCTTGGCCTTGATCTCGATGCCGTCGGGGTTGTTCGAACCCACTTCGTGCAGCGCGATCAGGTGGGCCACCACGAGGCCGAGCAGCACCAGCGGCACGGCGATGACGTGGAAGCTGAAGAAGCGGTTCAGCGTGGCGTCGCTCACGACGTAGTCGCCGCGGATCAGCAGGGCCAGGTCAGGACCGATGAACGGGATGGCAGCGAACAGGTTCACGATGACCTGGGCGCCCCAGTAGGACATCTGGCCCCACGGCAGCAGGTAGCCCATGAAGGCTTCGGCCATCAGGCACAGGAAGATCGCGCAGCCGAAGACCCAGATCAGCTCGCGCGGCTTGCGGTAGCTGCCGTACATGAGGCCGCGGAACATGTGCAGGTACACCACGATGAAGAACGCCGAGGCGCCCGTCGAGTGGATGTAGCGGATCAGCCAGCCCCAGGGCACGTCGCGCATGATGTACTCGACCGATGCGAACGCCTGGTTCGCGTCGGGCTTGTAGTGCATGACGAGGAAGATGCCGGTCACGATCTGGATCACGAGGACCAGCATCGCGAGCGAGCCGAAGATGTACCAGAAGTTGAAATTCTTCGGTGCGTAGTACTTGCCCCACTGGTCGTTCCAGAGCTTGGTCAGCGGGAAGCGGTTGTCGACCCAGTTGAGCAGCTTCTCGCCGGCGGGAGCGTTGGGGGAAACTTCGTGAAATTCAGCCATGTTCGTGGTCTCCCTCAGGCCTTCTTGCTGTCGTCGCCGATGAGCAGGCGCGTGTCGGACAGGTACATGTGCGGAGGCACAGGGAGGTTGTCAGGAGCGGGCTTGTTCTTGAAGACGCGGCCGGCGAGGTCGAACGTGGAACCGTGGCAAGGGCAGAGGAAGCCGCCTTCCCAGTCGTTCGGCAGCGAGGGTTGCGGGCCGGCCTGCAGGCGGTCGACCGGCGAGCAGCCGAGGTGGGTGCAGATGCCGACCACAACCAGCACATCGGGCTTGATCGAACGATGGCCGTTCTGTGCGTACTTGGGCGTGAATTCGTCGGGGTGACGCTTGGAAAGCGGATCGGCGAGCTGGCCATCGAGCTTGGCGAGTTCGGCGACCTGGTCAGGGCTGCGCTTGAGGATCCAGACCGGCTTGCCGCGCCATTCGACGGTGATCTTTTCGCCGACCTTGAGGGCCGAGATGTCCACTTCGACCGCGGCGCCCGCGGCCTTGGCCTTTTCGGACGGCTGGAATGTGCTCACAAAAGGGATTGCGGTGGCCACGCCGCCCGCTACGCCGGCACAGCTGGATGCGATCAACCACGTCCGCTTGCTTGTGTCGATCCGGGGCGAGCCGGAGGTCATGTCACTCATGGGGATCCTCTAAGTCTTCTTCGCTGGAGCAGGGGCTGACCTTTGCCACAGCAAGGTCAACCCGAGATTGTAGCGGGGCGCAAAAGGGTTTTTCAATGATTGCCGCGCGTGCGCACGGCGCCGCAGCACGTGCGCGACAGCACGCGACGGCCCTCGGCGCTCAGCTCAGCAGCCCGTACTGGGTCGCCTGCCGAACGGCTTGGGTGCGCGACTTGACGGCCAGCTTGCGGTAGATCCGCTTGGCGTGGAACTCGACCGTGTTGATCGAGAGGCAGACCGCTTCAGCAATCTGCCGATTGCTCCAGCCTTGCGCGATCAGGCGCAGCACATTGAGCTCCCGAGGTGACAGCAGCCCGGGAGCAGGCATCGGGGGCGAGACCGTGTCGCCGTCGCGCAGCGCGGACTCGACACCCTCCGGTTTCGCGGACGCCGCAATCAGGCCGAGGACGCGACGCGCGACGCGTGCGTCCATCGGCGAACCGCCGCGCTCGATCGAGCGCAGCAAGAAAGAGAGTTCGGCATCGTCGGTGCTCGTCAGCAGGTAGCCGGAGGCTCCTGACGAGATCGCAGCCTCGACCAGCAGGCGGTCGTCGTCCTTCGACATGGCGATGGCGTCGATCTGCGGGTAGGCACGCCGCAGGTGCGACAGGAGCGCGACGCCGCCGTCATCAGCCAAGTGCATGTCGACCAGCACCAGGTCATAGGGCAGCGCGGCCAGCAGACGGATCGCTTCCGCGTGCGTGGAGGCGATCACGACGCGGCGACCCGGGGCCAGATCACAAAGAAGGCGTCGCATGCGGTCGGCCAGGGCCAAGTCGCCCTCGACGATCAGCGCACCGAAGAAGGCGCAACCCAAGGCGGCGTACCGGCCAGCGAGTGCCGGCGCCGACTGTGCGCTGCTGGCGGACAGGTGATTCATCATGAGCAGACGCCTCCGATCACGCCATCGGCCGCGCGCCCGCACACTCGCACACCCTTCGCCACCCCACCTTCAGATAATCGAACCACGCATATCCCCTTGTTGTGCCCCGCGGCCTACCTTGAATGTCAACTTTCGTTTCGGGGTACTGCAGGAACAATGCCTGGGAGTCGGCCATGCGGCCCATTGCAACGATGGCTCGATGAGTGCGTTGATTTCATTGAAGAAATGCGACGGTAACGCCCGGGACCCCGCCGATGGAGCTGCGCGCCAGTCGCCGTCGTTACGGTCATCCTGGGCGGAACGTTACGTAGCATTGAGATACACATGTGCCCGTCACACTCACCCGCAAGAATCGGGGCAATACGCAGTTACAAGGATGCCGTGGCAAACGCCTCATCCTCCAGACCAAATTAGTTGCGGCACACTTCTGATGCTGCTAACCTCAAGTCAAGAGCATAAAAACCCTTTGAGAGGATCACTGTGAAGACGAACAAACTGGTTGCTACCGTCGCCCTTGCCACCCTGGCAATCTCGTCGGCTTTTGCCCAAACGCAGGTTACCCCTGCGCCCGCAAGCAACAATCGCGCATTTACGCCGGGCCCTGCTGGCGCTCCGAGCGCAACCGCTGCTGGCCTTGGCGGCCTGACCCCCGTTCAATGGGGCGCTGTTGCAGGCACCGGCGCACTGATGCTGACCCTCGGCAGCAGCAACAACGGCAACGGCGGCGGCGGCTTCTTCGTCCCCGGCACCGGCACCACCGGCACGGGCACCACCGGCACGCGTTAATGCTGGTTGCCCTCCTGAAAGGAGGGCATTCGCTGAAAAGTCCGCGCGTTGCTTCCGCCACGCGACTCTTAGAACGTTGCCTTTTGGCAACGTTTTTCTTGGGCGTTGGCGGTTGCTCCTCCGGAACTTCAGCCATGCTGGATTCAGCTCGACTGCTGTATCGCGGCGAGTCTGCAGCAACCCAGCCCAATTTCAATCCCAGCTATCGGTACCTGCGGGCCACCGTCGATGGGCGCGTCCTGTACATGGTGCTCGGCTATATCGATCAGCGCGCCGAAGGGCCCGTCGAGGTTTGGTACAGCGGCACGGGTGAAGTCGTCCGACTTCTGAATGGTCAACTGGTCGGCACGACCGGGCTGTCCATCGACTGGCGCGACGTTCGACTTGCCAACCCACCCGCCTGGCGAGCTCACACTGCCAACACCACGCAGACCTACGCGCGCGAACGCGACCTGATGCCCGGCTATCGCTTCGGCATTCGCGACGATATCGCGCGCACATCGATCGCGCCGCCCACCGACAGCGCGCTCGCCGGCGCGCCCGCAAGCTCCTTGCGTTGGTATGAAGAGCGCAGCGTCTCCCGCCCTGCGGCAGCCTCCGTTCCTCCCGCCCGCTTCGGCGTTTCATTTGCTTCTGGCGCCCCTCAGGTCGTGTATTCGGAGCAATGTATTTCCCGCGACCTCTGCATGAGCTTCGAACAGTGGACACCCCCCGCACCAGCAGCCGGCACCGCGGCGCGCGCTGGTACATGAGCCCCCTCTTCCTGCGAGCCATCAGCCCCCCGCATTGGCCCCGTCGAACGGCCCTTGCCTGCGCGTTGATGGCAAGTCTTGGCGCCGCGGCGGAGCCGTCGCAGAACGCAGCGACCGTTGAACCCGCAAGCGATGCCGAAGTGCGACCCGGCGAACGACTGAGCACCTGGCTGCTGCGCCAACCCGAGGGCTCGGCCGCACCCGGGCTGGCATGGCGCGTGCCGCAGGAGCGACTGGCCCAGCAGTTCCTGAAGAACACCCTGCTCGTGCGCCTCGAGGCGGCCAGCAGGCGTGCACCGCGCTCCGAGCAACTCGATCGACTGAAGCTCATCACGTGGCTGCAAAACCTGCCGGTCACCGGCCGCGTGGCACTGGGCATCGTGGACCCCCGCTGGCTGCAGGCGCACCCGGATCAAGACCCCGTGCTGTCGGCCGGCCAGCAGCTCGTTGCGCCCTCCCCGCAATTGAAAACCATCGCGGTTGTCCGCCCCAATGGCGAGTTGTGCCACGTGGCGCACGAGGCCGGCCGGACCGCCTGGGACTACGTCATCGCCTGCGCACCTGACAGCACCCACGATTGGGCATGGGTTGCACAACCCGACGGCCGAACATCGCGCGTGGGCATCGCCCCCTGGAACGGCCACCCCTCCGATGAGCCGGCACCAGGTGCATGGATCTGGGCAGCGCCGCGCGGCATGACCGAACTGGTCGACGCGTCGGAAGGCATTATCAAGTTCCTGGCGACCCAGGACCCTTCGCCTCAGACAGCGGCGCTGGGCACCACCACCGCCGCACTTGCAACAGCCAAGCCGGCCGCAGCAATCACTACGTCCATCCCGCCGTCAGCTCCGCCGGAAAGCGTCATCTCAGTGCGCCCCGACGCATCGGCCCCGCAATACAAGGCGCCTCGCACAAGCAGCAACGACTGGGGCGAAACCGGCCTGCTCCAGACGCCGACGGCACGCATGGGCGAGGCCGGTGATTTCCGTACGTCGATCAGCCACGTGTCGCCCTATACGCGACTGAACGTGATGTTCCAGCCACTGGACTGGATGGAGGCGGGCTTTCGCTACACCTCCATCAGCAACCGCGCGTATGCCGCCAGCACCACTGGCCAGAGCAACAAGGACAAGAGCATCGACGTGAAGCTGCGGCTGCTGCGCGAATCCGCGTATGTGCCTCAGGTTGCGCTGGGCTTTCGCGACCTTGGCGGTACCGGCCTCTTTTCGGCCGAATACCTGGTCGCCAACAAGCGCTACGGCGATCTCGACTTCAGCCTCGGCATCGGCTGGGGGTACCTGGGCAACAGCGGAAACATCCGAAACCCCTTGCTGGCCCTGAGCAATCGTTTCAGAACGCGCACGGTGAGCTCAGCAACGGGCGGCGAAGCAAATTTCAAGGCCTTCTTTCGAGGGCCAGCTTCCTTGTTCGGCGGCGTCGAATGGCGCACGCCCTGGGATCCCCTGACCGTCAAGCTCGAGTACGAAGGCAACAACTACAAGAACGAGCCTCAGCAGAACAACCAGGTTCAGCGCTCACCTTTCAACATCGGACTGGAATATCGCTACTCACCCGGCGTCGCCTTCACCGCCGGCCTGGAGCGCGGCAACAAAGTGATGGTGGGCCTGACCCTGTCCACCAACATGGCGAGCATGCGAGCCAGCAAGCCCGCAGATCCGCCGCCGCCCCGCTTCACGCCGGAGGCTCCAGCCAATCCACCCGGATGGGCCTCCACCGCTGCGGAGATCCAGGCACGCACCGAATGGACCGTGCAGCGCATCGCGCCGCAAGGCGACAGCGCGCACGTCTGGATCACCGAGAGCCACACGGTGTACCGCGAGGCCCGCGTGCAGCAGGTCATTGCCGTCATGCATCGCGATGCGCCGGCGTCGATCAAGCACTTCATCCTTCACTACAACGAGCGCGGACTGGCACTGCACACTCAAGTAGTCGATCGCAGCGAGTGGGTGACGGCGCACTACCAGGCACAGACGCCCGCAGAACTGCGCGCCACGGACCAGCGCGACTACGCCCCGCCGCGCGGCCGGACCGAAGACGGGCTCTACGTACCGGCATCGCCGCAGCGCACACCCACTGATACAACCGCCACCGCATCGTCCGGCGAGACGCCGGCCATGGCGCCATGGGAGCGGCGCACGGAAAGACTCACCTTCGGCCTGACTCCGAGCTTCTCGCAGATCCTCGGTGGCCCTGATGCCTTCCTGCTCTATCAGCTCGGCGTCTCTGCCACTGCGGAGTACCGCTTCACGCCGAGCACCTGGGTGAACGCCGCGCTGAACTGGCGCCTGCTCGACAACTTCGACAAGTTCACCTACACGGCGCCTAGCAACCTTCCCCGCGTGCGGACCTACCAACGCGAATACGCGACGACCAAGCGGTTGACGATGCCGGTGTTTCAGCTGACCCACGTGGGCCGCCTGAACGAAGACCAGTACTACAGCGTCTACGGCGGCGCCCTCGAGTCGATGTTCGCCGGCGTGGGCGCCGAATGGCTCTACCGCCCGTGGCGCAGCAAGTTCGCCTTCGGCATCGACATCAACCATGTGCGCCAGCGCGACTTCGCGCAGGACCTCGGCCTGCGCGACTACAAGGTCAACACCGGCCACGCCACGCTCTACTGGGACACGGGCTGGAACGGGGTGCAGGCTAGGATCAGCGCGGGCCAGTACCTTGCAGGCGATCGCGGCGTCACCCTCGACATCAGCCGCCGCTTCGACAACGGCGTGACGATCGGCGCCTGGGCCACCAAGACCAACGTGTCCGCCGCACAGTTCGGCGAAGGCAGCTTCGACAAGGGCATCTACGTTTCCATCCCCTTCGACGCGTTGCTGCCGCGCTCGAGCAAGTTCACTGCGAACTTTGCCTGGGCTCCGCTGATACGGGATGGCGGCGCCAAGCTGGGACGGATCAACCCGCTGTTCGAGATGACGTCGATACGGGATCCGAAGGCTTTCAGCTTCTCGCCGCCCGACGACAAAGCACCCAAGGCGGGGGACAACATCCTCGACTTCAAGCGGGCGCAATAGGCGCCGCCGGCTGAAAACAAAAAAGCCCCGATCCGGGGCTCTTGGTCTCAATATCACCCCCGGCGAGTCGGGGCGGAAAAAATGAAGCAGCTCTATCGAATCAGATCGCCACGGGAATCTGGTTCGGCGCGGATGGCTGGTTGGCCTCGCCCATCTGCGCAGCGCCGACTGCCGCTACGAGCGGCTGAGCGCAGTCACGCACACGGTGACGCTCCATATGCACCCAATCCACCACCTCCGCGTGAGGCCGATAGCCGGGCAGCATCTGCGTCAGCGTCTGCTTCAGCATCGGCACATCGCTGCTTTCGAGTGCCGCATTCAGCGTCTCGAACTGACGCCAGAGTTCATTCCATGGCAGGCAGGGATCGTGCGCCTTCATGACACGCGGATGCGCCGTAGGCATCGCGCTGTCACCAATCAGGAGCTCTTCATAGAGCTTCTCGCCGGGTCGCAGCCCAGTCACCTGTAGCTCGATATCGCCATCCGGCGAATGCTCGTCACGGACCGTGCGCCCCGAAAGCTCCACCAGCCGGCGGGCGAGGTCGATGATCCTCACCGGTTCGCCCATATCAAGCACGAAGACATCGCCGCCCTGCGCCATCGCACCCGCCTGAATCACCAACTGGGCGGCCTCGGGAATGGTCATGAAATAGCGCGTGATGTCTGCATGCGTCAACGTGATCGGGCCGCCCGCCTCGATCTGCTTTCGAAACAGCGGCACCACCGAGCCACTGGAGCCGAGTACATTGCCGAAGCGGACCATCGAGAAGCAGGTGTACGAACTCTGCTGTGCCAGCCCCTGCAACGCCATTTCAGCGACGCGCTTGCTGGCCCCCATGATGTTCGTCGGCCGCACGGCCTTGTCGGTGCTGATCAGGACAAAGTTAGGAACCTTGCACTCCATGGCAATCCGCGCCGTCGTGAGCGTGCCCATCGCGTTGTTTCGCACACCCTCTGCCGGGTTGTGCTCGACGAGCGGCACATGCTTGTACGCCGCCGCGTGATAGACCGTATCGGGGCGCCAGGCGCGCATCACTTCACGCAGCCGCGCCGCATCGCACACCGAAGCGAGCAGTGGGACGACACGTACGTTCGGCGCCAACTGCTCCAGCTCCTGGTGGATGCCATAGAGCGCGTATTCGCTCAGCTCTACGAGCAGCAGCGTGGAGGGCGACAACTGAACGATCTGCCGGCACAGTTCGCCGCCGATGGAGCCACCAGCACCGGTGACAAGCACCACTTGGCCGCGGATGTGCTTGTGCAGCAGATCCGCCACCGGCTCGACCGGATCCCGCCCCAACAGGTCTTCGATGTCGACTTCAACTAAGTCATTGACTTGGACCTTGCCGTTGGCCAGATCCAACAGACCCGGAAGCATGCGTACATGCAGATGCAAAGGCAACAGTTGGTTCAAAATTTCGACACGACGGCCGTGACTTGCCGAAGGCATTGCAAGCAGGACATCCGTGATGCCCCAACTGGCCGCGTTGTCCTTGAGCCAATTTGAGGACTGGATGCGAAGGCCGTTGATCGTATTGCCCTGAAGATGCGGAGAATCGTCGATGAAGGCGCGGATTACCATGTCTCGGCTTTGCATCAACGCTGCGGCCAACTGCAAACCGGCGCTACCTGCACCGTAGATCACGACCTGAGGCAGTTGCTTGCGCTGCAGTGCACTCATATAGAGGCCGCCCAACCAATAGCGCGCAAACATGCGCGAGCCAGCAATGGCCAAGAACAACAGCAACGGCACCAGCAAACCCACGGTGCGCGGGACGCCCTGCACGGCAACCACCGAAAAGATCAATGCATAGCAGAGGCCAAAGAGCACGCTCGCGCGCACGATCGCCATCAGCGCGGCCGCTCCGGCATATCGGAAGATGGCCCGGTAGAGCCCGAACACCACGAAAAGCGGAAGCGCCAATGCGACAGCCACCGCAACGGCCGACCACTGAACGCCACGCAGTGTCATCCATTGCTCGAAACGGAAACTGAACGCCAACCAGACGCACAGGACGCAGAGCGCTGCGTCGACCCCCAGAGCCAGCATGCGCTTCATGGGGCGCGGCAAAGCGAGCAAGGGCGCAGCCAGACGATTGATCACACTGAAAACTCCTGCGGCGGTTGGAGTGCGCCGCGCTGCAACAATTGTCCGTGAAGGGTACCCACCCCTCCCC
>NZ_JBYSZY010000057.1:0-39692 GCF_058787635.1 Variovorax sp. FW305-3-2-15-B-LB1
GGTCTGGATGGTCATTGGGGGTGGGTCTTCGGGGGCAAGTTTAGTCCCGGCGCTGCGCCGGGCCGCCCCCAGCGAGCGAGCGCCCCCTCGGGGGGCCGCGAGAGCGCGAAGTGCCGAGCGTGGGGGCCATGTTTCACACTGGCAGAATGCCTGCAGAACATAACAAGAGAGGGAAGTCAGAACGTGTCCATCTACGAACTGAAACCGCGTTTCCAGGCCTTGCTGCGACCGCTCGTGGTCCGGCTGCATGCGATGGGCGTGACGGCCAACCAGGTGACGCTGGCGGCCTGCGCGGTGTCGGTCGGGCTCGGGCTCTGGCTGTTCTTCGCCGCGCCCTCGCTGGCGGCCTTCGGCCTGATCCCCGCCTGGATGTTCCTGCGCATGGCCTTCAACGCCATCGACGGCATGCTGGCGCGCGAGCACCACCAGCAAAGCAAGCTGGGCGCCTTCCTCAACGAACTCACCGACGTGGTCTCCGACGCCGCGCTCTACCTGCCTTTCGCGCTGGTGGCGCCGTTCGCGCCGTTCTGGGTCGGCACGGTCATCGTGCTGGCCGGGCTGAGCGAATTCGCTGGCGCGCTGGGCCCGACGGTGGGCGCCTCGCGCCGCTACGACGGGCCGATGGGCAAGAGCGACCGGGCCTTCGTGTTCGGCGCGCTCGGGTTGTATGTCGCCCTCGGCGGGCCGCTGCCGGGTTGGACCGCCCTCCTGATGCCATTGCTGGCCGCGCTGGTGGCCTGGACGGTCGTCAATCGCATCCGCCGCGCCCTGGCCGAGGCTGAAGCGCCCGCCGCCTGAAACACCCCCATACAAATAAGTAAAGAAGACCCTTCTTCATGACCCCTTCCACACCCCGCGTCGCCGCCGAACACCACTTCCGCACGCACGACGGCGAATCGCTGTTCTACCGCCACTGGCCGGCCACGGGCGCCGCGCGGCGCGGCGCCGTGCTGCTGTTCCACCGCGGCCACGAGCACGGCGCGCGCATGGCGCACCTGGTCGATGAGCTGGACCTGCCCGACTTCGACTTCTTCGCCTGGGACGCGCGCGGCCACGGCCTGTCGCCGGGCCAGCGCGGCTACAGCCCCAGCTTCGGCACCTCGGTGCGCGACGTGCAGACCTTCGTGCAGCACATCGCCGCCGCCCACGGCGTGCCCGAGCACGACATCCACGTGGTGGCGCAGAGCGTGGGCGCGGTGCTGATCGCCACCTGGGCGCACGACTACGCGCCCAAGGTGCGCGGCCTCACGCTGGCCTCGCCGGCCTTCAAGGTCAAGCTCTACGTGCCGTTCGCGCGGCCGGGGCTGGCGCTCATGCACAAGCTGCGCGGGCTGTTCTTCGTGAACAGCTACGTGAAACCGAAGTTCCTCACGCACGACCCCGAACGCATCGAGAGCTACAAGAACGACCCGCTGATCTCGCGCCCGATCGCCGTCAACATCCTGCTGGGCCTGTACGAGGCGGCCGACCGGGTGGTGGCCGACGCCAACGCGATCACGCTGCCGGTGCAGCTGCTCATCTCGGGCGCCGACTGGGTGGTGCACCACAAGCCGCAGCACCAGTTCTTCGAGCGGCTGGGCAGCGCCGTGAAGACGAAGACGGTGCTGCCGGGCTTCTTCCACGACACGCTGGGCGAGAAAGACCGGGCGCCCGCGGTGGCGTCGATCCGCGAATTCATCCTGCAGCGCTTCGGCGAACCGGCCGTGCCGGTCGACCTGCGCGAGGCGCACCTGCGCGGCAACACGGCCGACGAGTCGCGCGCGCTGGCCGAACCGCTCTCGCCGCTGTCGCCGCGCGGCGCCTACTGGGCGATCACGCGTGGCGGGCTGCGCGTGGGCGGCGCGCTGTCCAGCGGCATCGCGCTGGGCCACGCCACCGGCTTCGACTCGGGCAGCACGCTCGACTACGTCTACCGCAACCAGCCGCAGGGCAAGGGCTCGCTGGGCCGCTCGGTCGACCGCACCTACCTGGACTCCATCGGCTGGCGCGGCATCCGCCAGCGCAAGGTCCACGTCGAGGAGCTGCTGCGCATCGCGATGGAGCGGCTGGTCGAGATGCACCGCGAAGTGCGCCTCATGGACATCGCGGCCGGCCACGGCCGCTACGTGCTCGACGCGGTGCTGGCCAGCCCGGTGAAGGCCAGCTCGATCCTGCTGCGCGACTACAGCGACATCAACGTGCGCGACGGCACGACCCTGATCGCCGAGAAGGGCCTGGAAGACGTCGCCCAGTTCGTGCAGGCCGACGCCTTCGATCGCATCAGCCTGGCGAGCGTGACGCCGCGGCCCACGCTGGCCGTGGTGTCGGGCCTGTACGAGCTGTTCCCCGACAACGAAATGGTGCGCCGCTCGCTCGCGGGCGTGGGCGACGCGGTGGAAGACCGGGGCTACCTGGTCTACACCGGCCAGCCCTGGCACCCGCAGCTCGAAATGATCGCCCGCGCGC
The DNA here is from genome assembly GCF_058787635.1 of Variovorax sp. FW305-3-2-15-B-LB1. NCBI lineage: Bacteria > Pseudomonadati > Pseudomonadota > Betaproteobacteria > Burkholderiales > Comamonadaceae > Variovorax > Variovorax sp. FW305-3-2-15-B-LB1. The sequence continues at coordinate 2,446 of NZ_JBYSZY010000057.1, forward strand.
TCACCAGCCACCGCCAGGGCGAAGCCTGGGTGATGCGCCGGCGCACGCAGGCCGAGATGGACCAGCTGGTCGAAGAAGCGGGCTTCCGCAAGATCGACCAGCGGGTGGACGAGTGGGGCATCTTCACGGTGTCGCTGGCGGTGCGCGTCGCGCAATGACCGCCCGGCGCGCGCCCCGGCCGTGGAAACGCGCCGCCGCGTGGCTGGTGCTGCTGGGGCCGCTGTTCTATGCGACCTACGGCTTCGCCAACTGGTGGGCGACCACACGCGCCAGCGTGCCCTCGATGGCCTTCGACTGGGAGCGGCAGGTGCCCTTCTGGGCCTGGACGATCTTTCCGTACTGGACCATCAACGTCTTCTACGCGCTGTCGCTGTTCCTGGCGCGCGACCGCCACACGCTCGACCGGCATGCGCTGCGGCTGGTGAGCGCCACGCTCATCGCCTGCACCTGCTTCATCCTCTGGCCGCTGCACTTCAGCTTCGGCCAGCCGCCGGTGGAGGGCGCGCCGGCCTTCCTGTTCAACGCGCTGCGCGGCTTCGACCAGCCCTACAACCAGGCGCCCTCGCTGCACATCGCGCTGGCCGTGATCCTGTGGGACTGGTACCGGCGCTTCATCCGGCCGCTGTGGGCGCGGCTCGTGCTGCATGTGTGGGCCTTCGCGATCTGCGCCTCGGTGCTCACGACCTGGCAGCACCACTTCATCGACATCCCGACCGGCGCGCTGCTGGGCATCTTCTGCGTCTGGCTGTGGCCGATGGCGCGCCGGGTGTCGATGCTGCGCGCGTGGCGCCTGGCGCGCGATCCGCAGCGGCTGAAGCTCGCGGGCTTCTATGCCGTGGGCGCAGCGCTGTGCCTGTTCGCGGCGTTGGCAACGGGCGGCGTGGCGCTGTGGCTGGCCTGGCCTGCGGCGGCGCTCGCGCTGGTGGCGCTCAACTACCTCGGCTTCGGCGCGCGCGGCTTCCAGATGGACGGCCACGGCCGCATGGGCTGGGCGGCGCGCTGGCTGTTCGCGCCCTACCGCCTGGCCGCGGCCTTCAATGTGTGGCTCTGGACGCGCAAGCTGCCGGCCTCGGTCGAGGTGGTGCCCGGCCTGCGCCTGGGCCGTCGCCCCACGCAGGCCGAATGGCTCGCCGCCGGCCAACCCCGGCTCGTGAGCCTGTGCGCCGAGCTGCAGCTGCCGGCCGGCGTGCCGCCCGCCCGTGCGCGCTGCGTGCCGCTGCTCGACCTGGTGGTGCCGCCGCCCGTGCGCCTGCACCGCGCCGCGGCCGTCATCGAAGGCCAGCGCCGCGCGGCGGCGGCCGACGGTTCGGCCGTGTGGGTCTGCTGCGCGCTGGGCTTCTCGCGCAGCGCCGCCGCCGTGATCGCCTGGCTGGGCCGCGACCACGGCCTGGCGCAGGCCGAAGACGCCGTGCGCCGCGCCCGCCCGCAGATCGTGCTGCACGCCGCCTGGCGTACCGCACTCGAACCCCTTGGAACACCTGCCCGCCATGACTGACAACGAACGCGCCACCTGCACCACCCTGGCCGGCCTGCTGCGCGCGGCGGCCATGCTCGCCCTCTGGGGCTTCGCGCTCACCTGCATCGCCGCCCTGGTGCTGGCGCTCACGCTGCGCGGGCTCTCGAACACCGCCATCCTGGCCTTTGCCGCGGTGATGGTGCTGGGCGTGCTCGAACGCTACTTCGCCTTCCGGCTGCGGCTGGACCAGGCGCTGTTCGAAGGCCTGGCCAACGGCCAGATCGCCTCGCTGGGCGCGATGGACAACGCCCTTTCGGTGCTCGGGCTGCGCGACCCGCCGCCGCAGCCCAGCGCCCGCGCGCTCGCCGACCGCGTGCAGGGAACCCGCCAACTGATGCAGCGCCACGCCATCGTGATCGCCTGCCAGAACGCGCTCTTCCTGCTCGCCCTCATGACACAGGAACTCGCTTGAACAACGACAACGGCAACAACAAGAACGACAGCAGCAGCAACGGCGACGGCAACGACAGCGCCCGCCCCGGCGCCATCGTGCGCCGCGGGCTCGCGGTGGTGGCGGGCCAGCTCATCATCGGCGCGGCCGGCCTCTTGACCGGCGTGCGCGCCATCTGGTCGGGCACCACGCCCAAGGCCGAGCAGACGCTGTACTTCGCCAACCACACCAGCCACGGCGACTTCGTGCTGCTGTGGGCCACGCTGCCCTCCGACCTGCGCGCGCTCACGCGGCCCGTGGCGGGCCAGGACTACTGGGAGGCCTCGAAGCTGCGCAACTTCATCGGCAAGGACGTGTTCAACGCGCTCATGATCCGCCGCGACGGCTCGGGCCAGGGCGGCAACCCGGTCGACCAGATGAAGGAGGCGCTGGAAGGCGGCGACTCGCTCATCATGTTCCCCGAGGGCACGCGCAACACGGGCGACGACATCCTGCTGCCGCTGAAAAGCGGCCTCTTCCACCTGGCGCGCGCCTGCCCCACGGTGCGGCTGGTGCCGGTGTGGATCGAGAACCTCAAGCGCGTGCTGCCCAAGGGCACGCTGGTGCCGATCCCGCTGGCCTGCACGGTGCGCTTCGGCGCGCCGATCCAGCTCGAGGAAGGCGAAGACAAGGTCGCCTTCCTTGCCCGCGCACGCACGGCCATGCTCGACCTGCGCCCGGAGTACGACCGCATCGAACAAAACGGAGGGACCGCCTCGTGATCGAAATGTCCCCCTTCGCCTGGACCACCTTCAAGCTCTTCGGCGGCGTCTTCGGCGTGCTCGTGCTGGCCTCGGCCATCGGCGCGCTGCTCAAGTGGCGCGTGGCGCACGGCCAGCCGCACTCGGTGATCGACAACCTGAACTCGCGCGTCAACGCGTGGTGGGTGATGGTGGCGGTGATCGGCCTGGCCTTTGCCTTCGGCAAGGGCGGCGTGATCGTGCTGTTCTACCTGATCTCGTTCTATGCGCTGCGCGAGTTCATCAGCCTGGCCTACACGCGGCGCGGCGACCACGGCGCGATCGCGCTGGCCTTCTTCGTGGCGCTGCCGGGCCAGTACTTCCTGATCTGGATCGACTGGTACGGGCTGTACTCGATCTACATCCCGGTCTACGCCTTCCTGCTGCTGCCCATCCTGGCGGCCGTGGGCGGCGACACGCAGCGCTTCCTGGAGCGCACCTCGAAGATCCAGTGGGGCCTGATGGTGTGCGTGTTCTGCATCAGCCACGTGCCGGCGCTGCTCACGCTGCAGATCCCGGGCTTCGAGGGCCGCAACCTGCTGCTGATCGCCTTCCTGGTGATCGTGGTGCAGGGCAGCGACGTGCTGCAGTACGTGTGGGGCAAGCTCTTCGGCAAGCGCAAGGTGGCGCCCGAGCTCTCGCCCTCCAAGACCTGGGAAGGCCTGATCGGCGGCGTGGCCAGCGCCACCGCGATGGGCGCGGCGCTGTACTGGGCCACGCCCTTCAACCCGTGGCAGGCGGCGCTCATGGCCTTCATGATCTGCCTCTTGGGCTTCTTCGGCGGGCTGGTGATGTCGGCCATCAAGCGCGACCGCGGCGTGAAGGACTGGGGCTCCATGATCGAAGGCCACGGCGGCATGCTCGACCGGCTCGACTCGGTGATCTTCGCGGCACCGATCTACTTCCACGCATTGCGCTACTGGTGGGTGCCATGAGCCCGGCGGCGAAGAAGACCGCGGTCAAGACCGACCGCATCGTCGACGACACGCCGCTGGAATGCGCCGACGCCGCCGCGCTGCTGCGTTGGTACAAGAAACACCATGCGAGCCACGCCGGCGTCTGGCTGCGCATCGCGAAAAAAGCCAGCGGCATCGCCTCCGTCGACCACCCCGAGGCGCTGGAGATCGCGCTGTGCTTCGGCTGGATCGACGGCCAGCGCAAGAGCCAGGACGCGCAGTTCTTCCTGCAGCGCTTCACGCCGCGCACCGCGCGCAGCATCTGGTCGAAGATCAACCGCGACAAGGCGCTGATGCTTATCGACGACGGCCGCATGCAGCCCGGCGGCCTGGCCGAGGTGGAACGCGCCCGCGCCGACGGCCGCTGGGAGGCGGCCTACGACGCCCCGAGCGTGGCCACCGTGCCGCCCGACCTGCAGGCCGCGCTCGACGCCAACCACAAGGCCAAGGCCTTCTTCGCCACGCTCGATGCGCGCAACCGCTTCGCCGTGCTGTTCCGCACGCAGGGCGCGAAGAAGCCCGAGACGCGCGCCCGGCGCATCGCGCAGTTCGTCGAGATGCTCGCCAAGGGCGAGAAGATCCACCCCTGAGCCTGCGCGCTGCGGTGCACGCCGCTCACTGCGGCCCGGTGCCGGTCGCGATGACCGCGAGCTGGTCGGGGTCCACGATCCGGATGCGCTTGTAGCTCATGTCGATCACGCCTTCCGCGACCAGCCGCCCCAGCTCCTTGTTGATGGTCTGGCGCGACAGCCCCAGCATCGCCGCGAGGTCGTTCTGCGACAGCCGCACCGGCAGGCTCGCCGCCGCCTCCACCTGCATGCCGTAGAAGTGGATCACGCTCATCAGCGTGGCGGCCACGCGCCCGCGCACCGAGTTCAGCATCTGGTTCTGCAGCAGCACCACGCTCAGCCGCTGGCGCTTCAGGCCCAGCCGGGCCACGCCGCGCCACAGCGCGGGCTCGGCGTCGAGCACCGCGATCACGGCGTCGCTGGGCAGGTGGACGATCACCGAGTCTTCGTGCGCGTGGTAGTCGTAGGGCAGCGGCACGTCCTCGAGCAGGCGCACCAGCGGCGCCACCTGGCCGGGCCCGAGCAGCGCGTTGACGTACTTGCGCCCCTGCGGGCTCATGCTGCTGATCTCCAGGCAACCTGACACCACCGCCAGCAGCTCGCGCTTGTGGCGGTCGCGCGCCAGCACCTGCGTGCGGCGGCGGTAGCGCACCAGCCGCGCCGACTTCATGAGCTCGGCGCGGCGCGCGTCGGGCCATTGGGAGAACAGCTCGTTCCAGCGCAGCGCGCGGTCGAGCAGCTCGGCGCTGTCTTCGGCGTCGGGAGGGGTGGTTGCAGGTGGTCGGGTCAGCGGGTTCTCCCTGCCCTGGTGTTCACGAATCTGTCAAAGCGTTGACAGATTCGGGGGCCCTTCATTTCTATCGTAAGCCCCGGACATCGACAAGCACACAGGCGGCACCGCCTTGCGGCTCGCCACACCGGAGACAACCCAAATGAAGAAGACAGCCACCGCGGCCCTCGCGCTCGCGGCCTGCGCCCTTGCGTCCGCGCAAAGCACCGTGAGCGTCTACGGCACGCTCGACCTGTACGTGGCGCACGCCAGGTCGGGCCCCGCCTCCTCCACGCGGCTGGAGGACGGCGGCCAGACCGCCTCGCGCATCGGCTTTCGCGGCACCGAGGACCTGGGCGGCGGCCTGGGCGCGCACTTCACGCTGGAGAGCGGCTTTGCGCCCGACACCGGCAACGGCACGCTGCCCGGCCCCGCGATGTCGTTCAGCCGGCAGTCCTTCGTCGGCTTCTCGGCGCCGTGGGGGCAGATCGACGCGGGCCGCATGTACACGCCGATGTTCTACGCGCTGTTCAAGGCCGACCCCTTCGGCCTGAACTCGGTGTTCTCGCCCATCAACCTGGTGGCGGCCACCGACGCGCAACCGGGCCTCACGCCCTTCGCGGCCCGCGCCAGCAACATGGTGCGCTACCGCACGCCGGCCAGCATGGAGTTCTTCGCCGACCTGGCCTACGCACCGGGCGAATCGAGTGCGCCGAGCCACCAAAGCGGCAACGTCTACGGCGGCAACATCGGCTGGGCGCGCAAGCCGTACTACATCGCCTATGCCTTCCAGCGCGCGCGCTCGGGCTCGGCGGCGGCGCCCGTGGCCTCGCCCGCCACCACGACCTACCAGGCGCTGACCGGCTCCTACGAGCTGCCCTCGATCGGCCTGCAGCTGTACGCCAGCTACGTGCGCAACGCCTCGAGCCTGCCCAACGTGCCGACCGCGAAGCTCGTGAACCTGGGCGCCACCTACAACGTGACGCCGGCCTCGAACCTGATCTTCGGCGCCACGCAGCGCAAGGTGGCCGAGAGCGAACGCTCGCAGCTGGCCTGGACGCTGGGCTACGACTACTACCTGAGCAAGCGCACCGTGGTCTACGCGCGCTGGCTGCGCCTGCTGAACCGGCACGGCGCCTCGGCCTCGCTCGGGACCATTCCGGTGGTGGCCAACAGCGGCAACGACGTGCGCGTGCTCGCCACCGGCATCCGCCACAACTTCTGACTTCCGAACCCTCCGCCATGCCCATGGACTTCTTTTCTTCGCAAGCCGAATCCCTGTCGGCGCTGTTCGCGCCGCGTTCCATCGCGGTGGTCGGCGCCTCGTCCAACGCACAGAAGATCGGCGGCATCCCCGTCGACTACCAGCGCCGCTTCGGCTTCGAGGGCGCGCTCTACCCAGTCAACCCGAACGCCGACCGCATCCAGGACCTGCCCGCCTTCCCGAGCCTGCGCGCCATCGGCCAGCCGGTGGACCTGGCCATCCTCGCGGTGCCGTCAGCGCTGGTCGACGGCGCGCTCGACGACGCCATCGCGGCGGGCGTGAAGGGCGTGGTGCTGTTCTCCTCGGGCTTCGCCGAAGTGGGCGCCGAGGGCGCGGCGGCGCAGGCGCGGCTGGGCGACAAGGCGCGTGCCGCGGGCGTGCGGCTGGTCGGTCCCAACTGCCTGGGCTTCATGAACATCGCGCGCCACGTGTACGCCACCTTCTCGCCGGCGCCCGGCGTGGGCCGCGTGATGCCGGGGCGCATCGGGCTGGTGAGCCAGTCGGGCGCGTTCGGCGCCTATGCCTACGCGATGGCGCGGGCGCGCGGCGTCGGCCTGTCGCTGTGGGCCACCACCGGCAACGAGGCCGACGTGCAGGTCGCCGACTGCCTGGCCTGGCTCGCGCAGGACCCCGACACCGACGTGATCATGGCCTACATGGAAGGCTGCCGCGACGGCCCCCGCCTGCGCGCCGCGCTGGCCCTGGCGCAGGCCAACGGCAAGCCGGTGGTGATGGTCAAGGTCGGGCGCACCGCGCTGGGTGCCGAGGCCGCGGCCTCGCACACCGCCGCGCTGGCGGGCGACGACGCGGTGTACGACGCCGTGTTCCGCCAGTACGGCGTGCTGCGCGCGCGCAACCTCACGGAGTTCTTCGACCTGGCCCACAGCGCCGCCGTGGCAGGCCGCCCGCGCGACCGTTCGATCGGCCTGTTCACGCTCTCGGGCGGCGTCGGCGCGCTGATGGCCGACGAGGCCTCGGCCCAGGGCCTGGACGCCCGGCCGCTGAGCGAGGCCGCGCAGGACACGCTGCGCCGCTGGGTGCCCTTCGCGGCGCCGCGCAACCCGGTCGACATCACGGGCCAGGTCACCAACGACATGACGCTGATCGATCGCACGGCCCGCGTGATGCTGGACGACCAGGGCTTCGCCTCGTGGATGGGCTTCCTGGCCGCCGCGGGCGCGTCGGACGCGTTCTGGCCGGTGCTGCGCTCCTTGGTGAGCTCGCTGCGCGAGGCCTATCCCGACACGCTGCTGGCGGTGAGCACGCTGCTGACGCCCGAGCGCCGCGCCGAACTCGAGGCCATGCGCTGCCTGGTGTTCGCCGACCCGTCGGACGGCATCCGCACGATCGCCGCGCTCGCGGGGCTGAAGCCTGCGGCGGCAGCGGTTGCGGCGCCCGTTTCGACCCAGGCGCCGTTGACGCTCGCGCCCGGCACGATGTCCGAGCCCGATGCGCTCGCGCTGCTCGCCGACGCCGGCGTGCCCGTGGTCGCGCACCGCGTGGTGCGCAGCGCCGACGAAGCCGCGACCGCCGCCGAGGCGCTCGGCGAGGCGGTGGTGGTGAAGATCGTCAGCGCCGACATCCCGCACAAGTCGGACGTCGGCGGCGTGGCGCTCGGGCTGCGCGGCGCGGCGCAGGCGCGCGCGGCTTTCGAACGCACGCGCGACCTCGCGCTCACCGCCCGGCCCGAGGCGCGGCTCGACGGCGCGCTGGTGGCGCGCATGCTGAGCGGCGGCGTCGAATGCATCGCGGGCGTGCACCGCGACCCGGTGTTCGGGCCGGTGCTGATGTTCGGCCTGGGCGGCATCCACGTCGAGACGCTGCGCGACGTGTCGCTGCGCGCGCTGCCGATCACACGCGACGACGCGCTGGCCATGGTGCGCGAGCTGCGCGCCTTCGCGATCCTGAACGGCGCGCGCGGCCGGCCGCCGGTCGACCTCGACTCGATCGCCGACGCGCTGTGCGCGCTGGCCGACTTCGCGCAGCGCGCGGGCGACTCGCTCGACAGCGCCGAGATCAACCCGCTGATCGCGCGCGCGCACGCCGAGGGCGGCTGCGTGGCGGTCGACGCGCTGGTCGTCGGCCGCGCGCCCTGAAGCACAACAACAACCACCGGAGACATCGCATGACGACATCGAAGAACGGACTCGGGCGCGCACTCGGCGCGGGCGCGGCACTGGTGCTCGCGGCAAGCGCGGCGGCGGCAGCCACGGAGGCGCCCTTCCCCTCCAAGCCCGTGCGCATCATCGTGCAGTACCAGGCGGGCGGCTCGACCGACATCCTCGCGCGGCTCGTGGCCGAGGGCCTGTCGAAGCGGCTGGGCCAGCCGGTGGTGGTCGAGAACCGCAGCGGCGCGGGCGGGATCATCGGCACCGACTACGTCGCCAAGAGCCCGCCCGACGGCCACACGCTGCTGCTCACGGTGCCGGGCCCCGTCACGGCGAACCTGGTGCTCTACAGCAAGCTGCCCTACGACCCGCGCACCGACCTGCGCATGGTGTCGGACATCGCCACCACGCGCACCGTGCTGGCGGTGCACCCTTCGGTGCCGGCGACCGACTTCAAGAGCCTGATCGCCGCCGCCAAGGCCGCGCCCGGCAAGTACTCGATGGGCTCGTGGGGCCCGGGCACGCAGCCGCACCAGGTGCAGGTCTACATGGACAAGGCCTACGGCCTGCAGACGATGCACGTGCCCTACAAGGGCGAGAGCCCGATGGCGATCGACCTGATCGGCGGCGTGATCCAGATGACCGTGGGCTCGGTCACCACGCTGCAGCCGTACATCAAGGCCGGCAAGCTGCGCCCGCTGGCCGTGGCCGGCCCGCGGCGCGCCCGCGCGCTGCCCGACGTGCCCACCTTCGCCGAGCAGGGCTACGCCGACGAGGTCTACGCCATGACCGGCCCGACCTCGCTGATGGCGCCCGCGAAGACGCCCGACGCCATCGTCGAGCGCCTGGGCCGCGAGGTCAGCGCGGTGGTGCGCCAGCCCGAGGTGAGCCGCCGCATCGAGGAGCTCGGCGCCGAGCCCGTGGGCAACCTGCCGCCCGAGGCCGCCGCGGCCTACAAGGCCTTCCTGCCCGTGACGCTGAAGCTCACGCAGGCCACGGGCGTGAAGCTCGACTGAACCGCCTTCCCCCTCTCCCCCTTTCAGAACCCCGAGGTCTTCCCCATGAACGCTCCCGCTCCCGTGCCCGACATCGCCGCCGCCCGCAAGGCGCTCGCCCGCTCCATCGGCCTGGCCGCCTTCGTCTACGGCTATCCGCTCACCGAGACCTACCGCACCTGCGCCCTACAGACCGCGCCGCGCGCCGAACGCCGCAGCGGCGCCTCGGCCGGCTCCGACGTGCGCGCGCCGCTGAACACGCTGCACCACGCGCTGCGCCCGTCCACCCACGAAGACCGCGACGTGGTCACGCCCGCCAACGACCTGCTCTACACCATGGCCTGGCTGCACCTGGCGCACGGGCCGATGCTGCTCACGGTGCCCGCGTCGGCGCGGCACCCGGGGCGCTACTTCGTGCTGCCGCTGTACGACGCCTACACCGAGAACTTCGAGAACCTGGGCCCGCGCAACTGCAACCCCGAGGGCGAGACCGTGGTGCTCGTGGGCCCCGGCGGCACGGTGCCGGAATCGCTCGCCGGCCACCGCGTGGTGCGCTGCCCGACCGACCTGGTCTGGCTCATCGGCCGCATCCTGGTGGGCGACGAGAGCGACTGGCCGGCGGCGCGCGCGCTGCAGTCGGAGATCCAGCTGACACCCGCGCCCGGCACCGTGCTGCAGGGCCGCCCGGCCGCCATCGAACAGTGGGCCGGCCCGCACGAAGACGCCATGGCCGCCGCCTTCGAGCACGGCGAGCCGGCCGCTGAAGTGGCGCCGCGCTTCTTCACCAACGTGTGCCATGCGCTGGCCGAGGCGCCGGGCCGCGTGGAAGACCGCGCGCTCGTGGCGTGGTTCGGCCAGGGCGGGCTGCTGGCGAACGCCGCGTTCTCATGGGACGCGCTGGAGGCACCGCTGCGCGAAGGCCTCATCGAAGGCTTCGCCGAGGGCGTGCAGCTGGTCGGCGCGGTGGGCCGCAACCGCCGGCCCAAGCCCTGGTCGATGACGCCGGCCACCGGCCGCTACGGCAACGAGTTCCTCGGCCGCGCGCGCACCGCCTACCTGGGCCTGGGCGCACTGGCCACCAGCGAGGCGGTGTACGCCGCCGCGCACCACGACGCGACCCAGGAGCCGCTGGACGGCCAGCGCCGCTACACGATGCGCTTCGAGGCCGGCGACCTGCCGCCCGCGGACGCCTTCTGGTCGGTCACGCTGTACGACAGCGACCGTTTTCTCTACCCCAACGACATCCGCCGCCACGCCATCGGCGACCGCACGCCCGGCCTGAAGCGCAACGCCGACGGCAGCCTCGAACTGGTGGTGAGCCACGCGCGCCCCGCCGATGCCGCCAACTGGCTGCCCGCGCCGGCCGGGCGCTTCTACCTGATCCTGCGCATGTACTACCCGCGTGAGGGCGTGCAGGGCTGGCGCATCCCGGCACTGCAGGCACAACAGGGCTGAGCACGATGCAGCCGCACACCGACTCCCTTCACGCCCTGGCCGAAGAGGCCGTGGTCTACGCCTACCCGCTGTACGAGATGTGCCGCATGCGCGCGGCCACCTCGCCGCAGCGCACCGACGCCGCCGGCGAGGCGCCCAAGCCGCTGCGCTGGTGCAACGTGTTCACGCACGCGCGCCAGCTGCTGGGCGCGGGCAAGAGCCGCGTCGTCACGCCGAACAACGACACGCTCTACACCAACGCCTGGCTCGACCTGGGCGAGGGCCCGCTCGTGATCGACGTGCCCGACACGGCCGGGCGCTACTACGTGCTGGGCCTGCTCGACTTCTTCACCAACCCCTTCGCGCACCTGGGCCAGCGCCTCACGGGCACGGCGGCGCGCGCCTTCGTGGTCACGCCGCCGGGATGGCGCGGCACGCTGCCCGCGGCCTTCGATGCGCCAGGCGCGCGCATCGAGGCGCCCACGCGCTGGCTGTGGATCATCGGGCGCCTGCTGGTCGACGGCCCGCAGGACGTGCCGGCCGTCAACGCGCTGCAGGACGGCTTTCTCGTGCGCACGCTGGCCGACTGGGAAGCCGGCCGCCGCTCGGCGCCGCGCGCCTTCGACCCGGCCTGCGACCCGAAGGCGCCGCTCACCGCCGCGCACTTCGCCGCGCAAGTGAACGCGGCGTTGCGCGACAACGCACCGCCGGCTGGTGATGCCGCGCAGCTCGCGCGCTATGCGGCGCTCGGGATCGGCCCCGGCGCCGGCGCACTCGACGACGGCCAGCGCGCCGCGCTGCAGGCCGCGCTCGACACCGTGCTGCCGCGGCTGCGCGAGGCGCAGTCGGGCCGCACCACGGCCTTGGGCTGGGTGCAGATGCCGCTGGTGGAAGGCTCCTTCGGCGACGACCACCTGGCGCGCGCACTGATCGCGCTCAAGTACATCGGCATGCTCGAAAGCCGAGAGGCCACCTACCCGATGGCCTGGCACGACGCCACGGGCGAGGCCCTCACCGGCCAGCGCCGCTACACGCTGCGCTTCGCGCCCGACGCACTGCCGCCGGTCGACGCCTTCTGGTCGCTCACGATGTACGACACGCGCGACTACATGCTGGTCGACAACCCCATCGACCGCTACGCCATCGGCGACCGCACGCCGGGACTGCGGCGCGATGCGGACGGCGGGCTCACGCTGCACATCCAGCACGCGCGCCCCGACGGCGAGGCCGCACGCGCCAACTGGCTGCCGGCGCCCGAAGGCAGCTTCTACCTGTGCCTGCGCGCCTACGTGCCGCGCGCCGAACTGCTCGACGGCCGCTACCAGCTGCCGCCCCTCACCGTCACCAAGGATTCCGCATGAGCGCCACCGCTGAAAAACCCAAAGCAACCGAAGAAGAAAAGCCCTTCCTCATCGTCGGCACCGGCACCGAGACCGTGGCGCCCGGCCTGCACATCCTGCGCGGACAAGGCCAATCGTTCGTGGCCGAAACCAACGTGGGCCTGGTCGTGATCGACGCCGGCCCGGGCGGCTCGGTGACGCAGGGCATGATCGACGCGCTGCGCCAGCTCAGCGACGCGCCGGTGCATGCGCTGTGCTTCAGCCACGGCCACATCGGCTACAACGCCGGCGTGCCGATGTGGCTGGCCCATGCCGCCGCGCGCGGCGATGCGCCACCGCGCATCATTGCGCACCGCAACGTGCCGCGCCGCCTGGCGCGCTACCGCGAGACGCTGGCCCTGCAGCACCGCATGGCCGAGATCCAGTTCAACCGCCCCGCCGGCTTCTTCGACCACCGGCTGGTGACGCACCCGCCCACCGAGACCTTCGACGACGTGCTGCAGATCGGCAGCGGCGAGCGCCGCATCGAGCTGCGCTGGGCGCCCTCGGAAACCGACGACGCGATCGCGCTGTGGAGCCCGGCGCAGCGCGTGCTGTACGGCGGCGCGGCGCTGATCGACTCCATTCCCAACATCGGCACGCCCTTTCGCACGATGCGCGACACGGTGCGCTGGGCCGACACGCTGGAGGCGCTGGCGGCGTTGAAGCCGCGCAAGGCGGTGCGCGAATTCGGCGCCACGCTCGAGGGCGAAGACCAGGTGCAGCACGTGCTCCTGCACACGGCCCGCGCGCTGCGCTGGGTGCGCGCCGAGGTGGTGCGGCTCATGAACGAGGGGCTCAACGAGCGCGACATCCTGGCGCGCATCCGCTTTCCCGACGAGCTGTTCGCGGTCGAGTGGATGAAGCCCACCTACGGCGACCCGGGCTACATCGTGCGCGACATCTACCGCTCGGAGAACGGCTGGTGGGACCGCAACCCGACCTCGCTGCACCCGGCCGCGCCCGAGGCCATCGGCCGCGCGGTGGCCGACGCCATCACCGACAAGCGCGGCGTGATCGACCAGGCACGCGCGCTGGCGGCAGGCAGGCAGTGGCAGCTCGCGCTGCACGTGATCGACCTGCTGGCCACCGCCGAGGGCGAGGCCAGCGAGATCGCCGAGGCGCGCTCGCTCAAGGCCGAATGGCTGCGCGAGCGGGCGCGCGAAGTGCCCAGTTACGTCTCGCGCAACCTGTATCGCGTGGGCGCGGACATGATCGAACAAGGCACGCAGGCGCGCTTCGGCATCCGCTGAAGCCTTTCCATCGGAGACACGGACCATGACAACGACAACACCATTCCGCTTCGGCCTGCGCATGCTGGCCGCCTGCTCCCTGGCCGCACTGGCAACGGCCAGCCACGCACAACAGACCGACAGCTACCCCGACAAGCCCGTGACGCTGGTCGTGCCCACCGCGGCGGCCGGCGGCACCGACACCATCGCGCGGCTGATCGGCGACGGCCTCGGCAAGATCCTGAAGCAGCCCTTCGTGGTCGACAACCGCCCGGGCGCCAACGGCATCCTCGGCAGCGAGGTGGTGGCGCGTTCCACGCCCGACGGCTACCGGCTGCTGTTCACCTACGCCGCGACGATGGTGGTGAACCCCAGCCTCTACAAGAAGCTGCCCTACGACCCGCTGAAGGACTTCATGCCGATCGCCCAGGTCGGGCGCGGCGGCAACCTGCTGCTGGTGCGCAAGGACCTGCCGGTGAAGACGATCCAGGAGTTCGTCGCCTACGCCAAGGCGCGGCCCGACAAGCTCAGCTACTGCTCGTGGGGCAACGGCTCGGGCGGCCACCTGGCGATGGAAAGCCTGAAGAAGCAGGCCGGCCTCGTCATGACGCACGTGCCCTACAAGGGCAGCGGCCCCTGCGTGCAGGACCTCGTGGGCGGCCAGGTCGATGCGGCCTTCGCCGACATCTCCTCGACCGTGGAGATCGTGCGCGCCGGGCGCATCCGGGCGCTGGCCAACAGCGGCCCCTCGCGCATCCCGATGCTGCCCGACGTGCCGACCATGACCGAGAGCGGCTACCCCTTCACCACCTACGCCTGGTACGGCCTGCTGGCGCCGGCCAAGACGCCGCCGGCCGTCGTGAAGAAGCTCAACGAGGCCGTGAACCAGGTGCTGCGCGACCCCGCGGTGGTGCGCCGCATGTACGAGCTGAACTTCAACGACCTGCCGCAGAACACGCCCGAGCAGTTCACCGCCACCATCCGCAGCGACCTGCGGGACTGGGGCGCGCTGGTGAAGGACATCGGCCTGACGCTCGAATGAACGCCTGAGCGGCCCTGACCAAGGGTAAGCAACATGGTCGGGCGGCGGCGCTTCCCACACACTGCGCCGTGACAGGCACGGTTTCTGCTCATCGGCTGCGCGATGGCAACTGCGCCAGCGCGCACCATGACCGAGCTTCTTCACTTCAGCCGACAACTCACCGCCGAAGCCCAGGCGCAGGCCTCGGGCGTGGGCGCCTGGGACCAGCACTACGAGCAGCTGTCCAACGGCCGCTTCGAGGGGCTGGCCGAAGACCTGCACCTGGACTTCGTGCAGGTCTTCCACGAGCGCGCCAACCAAACCGTGCTGCAGCGCGGCCGGGGCCGCCCCGGCGCCATCGCCTTCGCGCTCACCGAGACGGCCGCCCCGGGCAGCTGGTACTGCGGCCACGACCTGGGCGGGCGCCAGCTCAGCGCGCTGCCGCCGCGGGGCGAGTTCGAGCTGCTGGCCGGCGCCGGCATGGACCTGATGGCCGTGTGCGTCGACACCGAACCGCTGGCGAAGCTGGCCACCACCCTGTTCGGCCCCGACTTCGAACTGCGCATGCCGGCACCCGCGCCGGTGCAGCACCCCGGCTTCGACGAAACCGCCTTCACCCGCCTGCTGGGCGCCGCCCTGTCGCTGGCGCGCGACAACCTCGCGCAGCTGGAGCAGCCGGCCGCGCGCCACATGCTGTCGCTGTCGCTGGCCGACGCGGTGCTGCAGTGCATGGGCTCGAAGGCCTTCGAGGCCCGGCTGCCCGCCAGCACGGCGGCGCGCCGCCACATCGTGGCCAAGGCGCGCGAGTACATGCAGGCGCACGCCGACGAACCCATCAGCGTGCCCGACCTGTGCGCGGCCACCGGCGTGTCGCGCCGCTCGCTGCAGTACGCCTTCGAGGACGTGCTGCACCTGAGCCCCGTCACCTACCTGCGCGTGATGCGCCTGAACCGCGTGCGCTGCGAGATGCAGGCCTGCCGCGAGGACACCATCGGCGACATCGCCGCGCGCTGGGGCTTCTGGCACCTGTCGCGCTTTGCCATCGACTACGCGCGCCTGTTCGGCGAGCTGCCGTCCGCCACGCGCGCGCGGTGGTTTGCCAAATCTTGATAACGCCCGCGCCGGCGGCGCTCTTACCTTCGCGGTTGTCCACCACCACACGCGAAGAAGGATGCAGCCATGCGCAGCAGCTACCACCGAACGCCCGGCCGCGGCGCCGCACGGCGTCTCCTGGGCACCGCCCTGGCCTCTGCCCTGGCGCTCGCCCTCGGCCCCCTGAGCACTGAGCCGGCCCGGGCCCACGGCGGTGCGGCCCACATGGTGCCGCTCAAGAAGACGGTGGAAGACTTCGGCGGCACGCTGCGCTGGGACAGCTTTGCCAACGTGTTCACCGTGGCGCGCAACGGCACGCTGGTGCGCCTGAAGCCCGGCTCGAAGACGGCGCTGGTCAACGGCCAGCCGATGCAACTCGACGTGCCCGTGGTCATGCGCAAGGGCGCGGCCTATGTGCCGCACGACTTCGTGAACCAGGTGTTCCAGTCCAGCCTGGACAAGACCTTCGTGGTCGAGCGCGTGCCCAACCCGCTGAACCCGCTCACCGAGGCCGAGATCCAGGCCACGCTCGAGGTGCTGAAGGCCTCGGGGCGCCACAAGGCCGGCCTGCGCTTCACCGAGATCAGCGTGAAGCGCCCGCCCAAGGACGAAGTCTGGAACTTCGCGCTCACCGGCCAGCCCGTGCGCGCGCCGCGCCAGGCGGCCTTCGTGGCGCTGGACGGCAAGAAGGTCATCGAGGGCACGGTCGATCTCGCGGCGCGCACGCTCACCGCGTGGAAGCCCATCGAGGGCGCGCACGGCATGGTGCTGCTGGACGACTTCGCCAGCGTGCAGAGCGCCATCGAGGCCAGCCCCGACTACGCCAAGGCCCTCGCCACGCGCGGCATCGCCGACGTGAAGAAGGTGGTGGCCACGCCGCTCACCGTGGGCTACTTCGACGGCAAGGATTCGCTGCGCCAGGAAGACCGCCTGCTGAAAGTCGTGAGCTACCTGGACGTGGGCGACGGCAACTACTGGGCCCACCCCATCGAGGGCCTGGTGGCGGTGGTCGACCTGGAACAGAAGAAGGTCATCAAGATCGAGGACGGCGGCCTGGTGCCCGTGCCGCTCAAGCCCACGCCCTACGACGGACGCGACCGCGCGGCCACGCCCGCGCCCAAGCCGCTGGAGATCACCGAGCCCGAGGGCAAGAACTACACGATCACCGGCCACACGATGCACTGGCGCAACTGGGACTTCCACGTGCGGCTCGACTCGCGCGTAGGCCTGGTGCTCTCCACCGTCACCTACAACGACAAGGGCACGAAGCGCAAGGTGATGTACGAAGGCTCGCTGGGCGGCATGATCGTGCCCTACGGCGACCCCGACACCGGCTGGTACTTCAAGGCCTACCTCGACTCGGGCGAGTACGGCATGGGCACGCTCACCTCGCCCATCGAGCCGAACAAGGATGCGCCGCAGAACGCCGTGCTGCTGGACGCCACGCTGGCCGACTACACCGGCGCGCCCACCAAGGTGCCGCGCGCCATCGCGGTCTTCGAGCGCTATGCCGACCCCGAGTTCAAGCACCAGGAGATGGGCAAGCCCAACATCAGCACCGAGCGGCGCGAGCTGGTGGTGCGCTGGATCAGCACGGTGGGCAACTACGACTACCTGTTCGACTGGGTCTTCGCCGAGAACGGCACCATCGGCATCCACGCCGGCGCCACCGGCATCGAGGCCGTGAAGGGCGTGAAGTCGCGCACCATGCAGGACCCGACGGCCGCCGAGGACACGCGCTACGGCACGCTGCTGGACCACCACATCGTCGGCACCACGCACCAGCACATCTACAACTTCCGCCTCGACCTCGATGTGGACGGCGAGCAGAACACGCTGACCGAGGTCGACCCCGTGGTGCTGCCCAACACGCGCGGCGGCCCGCGCACCAGCACCATGCAGACGGTGCAGCGCACGGTGCGCACCGAACAGCAGGCGGCGCAGAAATTCGACCCCTCGACCATCCGCCTGCTGAGCAACCCGGCGAAGAACAACAAGGTCGGCAACCCGGTGTCCTACCAGCTGGTGCCGTACGCGGGCGGCACGCACCCCATTGCCAAGGGCGCCAACTTCGCGAAGGACGAGTGGATCAACCACCGCCTGAGCTTCATGGACCGCCAGCTCTGGGTGACGCGCTACGACCCCGAGGAGCTGTTCCCCGAAGGCAAGTACCCGAACCGCTCGAACAAGGACACGGGCCTGGGCCAGTTCACGGCCGACAACCAGGAGATCGTGAACACCGACAACGTGGTGTGGCTCACCACCGGCACCACGCACGTCGCGCGCGCCGAGGAGTGGCCGATCATGCCCACCGAGTGGGTGCATGCGCTGCTCAAGCCCTGGAACTTCTTCGACGAGACGCCGACGCTGGGGCTGAACCGGCCTGCTGCGAAATGACCACATCCGAAGAGGCCATCGGCCGCTACGAAGACCTGATGACGCTGGCGCCCGCGCTGCAGGCGCCGACCTACCGCCAGATGGACCGGCTCTACGCGACGCGCGCGATCCGGCGCGGCACGCACGTGCATCCGCTGCCCGAGGGCACGCCGGTCGATGCGCAGCGCTTCGGCATCGACGGCTTCATGGCGCGCAACCACACGGCCGGGCTGCTGGTGATCAAGGACGGCCACGTCGTGCTCGAGCGCTACGCCATGGGCAACGACGCGGCGACGAAGTGGCTGTCGTTCTCGGTCGCGAAGTCGCTGACCTCCACGCTGGTCGGCGCGGCCGTGAAAGATGGCCACATCGCCAGCCTCGACGACCCGGTGGTGCGCTACCTGCCCGCGCTGCGCGGTTCGGCCTACGACGACGTGACGGTGAAGCAGGTGCTGCAGATGAGCTCCGGCGTGGCCTGGAACGAGGACTACCTCGACGCCGACTCCGACCGGCGCCAGCTGATGCGCGTGCAGCTCACGCGCGAAAAAGGCGCGGTGCTGAAGTTCATGGCGCAGCGCCCGCGCGTGGCACCGGCGGGCACGCGCTTCAACTACAGCACCGGCGAGACCTGCCTGGTCGGCGAGATCCTGGCCAGCGCGATCCGCCGGCCGATCAGCGACTACCTCTCGCAAAAGATCTGGGCGCCCTTCGGCATGGAGGCCGATGCGTACTGGCAGCTCGATGCGGTCGATGGCCAGGAGTTCACCGGCAGCGGCGTGAACGCCACGCTGCGCGACTTCGGGCGCTTCGGCCTGTTCGTGCTCGGCGGCGGCGTGGCCGGCGGCCACAAGGTGCTGCCCGACGGCTGGGTGGCCGATGCCACGCGCGTCGATGCGACCAGTCACCTCGCGCCCGGCACGCTCGCGGGCTTCAAGCCGATGGGATACGGCTACCAGTGGTGGACCTTCCCGACCGGCGCGAAGGCGCTGCCCGAACTCGACGGCGGCCTGTTCGCCGCGCTCGGCATCTTCGGCCAGCAGGTCTACATCCATCCGAAGGAACGGCTCGTGGTCGCGATCCACAGCACCTGGCCGGCGCCGATCCATCCGCCGAGCCTGGTCGAGACCGATGCGCTGCTCGGCACGCTGACCGCCGCGCTGCGCACCTGAACAGAGCGTGGCGCACGCCACGCTCTGCAATGCATCAGGAGAAGATCACCTGCGCGTCGGTGTACTCCTTCAGCCCTTCTTCCGCGAACTCCACGCCGAGCCCCGAGCCCTTCACGCCGCCGAAGGGCGCGTTGGGCTGGATGGCGCCGTGCTTGTTGATCCACACCGAGCCGCACTCCAGGCGCGACGCGATGCGCTTGGCGTGTTCGATGTCCTTGGACCACACGGAACCGCCGAGGCCGTTCTCGCTGTCATTGGCGGCGCGGATGGCCTCTTCGACATCGGTGTAGCGGATGATGGGCAGCGCGGGCCCGAACTGTTCTTCGTCGACCAGCGCATCGCCGTTCTTCAGGCCCGCGACGATGGTCGCGGGGAAGAACAGGCCTTCGCCCGGCTCGCCGCCGGTGAGCACCTGGCCCTTCTTTTTCGCGTCGGCCACGAGCCGCGCGACCTTGTCGAACTGCATGCGGTTCTGCACCGGGCCGAGCGCGTTCTTCTCGTCCATGCCGTCGCCCATCGGCACCTGCTTCGCGAAGGCCGCAAGGTGCTCGCACACCTCGTCGTGGATGCTGGCGTGCACGTACAGCCGCTTCATGGCCGCGCAGGTCTGGCCGTTGTTGAGGAACGCGCCCCAGAACAGGCCTTCGGCGATGGCCTTGGGGTCGGCGTCGGGCAGCACGATGCCGGCGTCGTTGCCGCCGAGCTCGAGCGTGAGCCGCTTCATGGTGCTGGCGGCCGACTGCATCACCTTCTTGCCGGTGGCGCAGGAGCCGGTGAACACGATCTTTCGGATGACCGGGTCGCTCGCCATGTCGGCGCCTAGGTTGGAGGTGCGGTCGTCGCAGCTCACGCTGTTGACCACGCCTTCGGGCAGCACCTCGTTGAGCAGCTCGACAAAGCGCAGCGTGGCCAGCGGCGTGTAGGGCGAGGGCTTGATGACGACCGTGTTGCCCGTGCGCAGCGCCGGCAGCACGTGCCACACGGCGATCAGCACGGGGAAGTTCCACGGCGTGATCGAACCGACCACGCCCACGGGCTTGCGGAAGATCTCGACGTGGCCCTGCGCGTTGTCCTGCAGCACGCGCGGCGGCAGCGACAGCGCCGCGGTGGCGCCGGCCCAGGCGGCTGCACCGCCCAGCTCCCAGCGCGAGCCCAGGCCGTTGAGCGGCTTGCCCTGCTCCAGCGTGAGCAGGCGCGCCAGCTCTTCGGCGTGCGCGCCGATCTTATCGGTGACGGCGCGGCAGGCCGCAGCCAGTTCGTCGTCGGACTTGCGCGACCAGCTCGTGAAGGCTTTTTGCGCGGCGGCCACGGCGGCGGCGAGGTCGTCGCGCGAACCGTTCGGCGCGGTGCCGATCACCTGCCCGTTGGCGGGGTTGCGCACTTCGAAGGAGGCCGTGCCTGGCACCGCGCGACCACCGATCGTCATTCTTGTCTCTTGCATTGCTTTGTCCTGGTTGGGTTGACGCTGGCGCACGCCGCAGCAGGGCGGGCGCGCCAGGTCAATGTAGGAAAAGCGGGGGCCGGCGTCTTGGAGCCAGGCGTCAGCGAATGGACTCAGGCGTCAGTCAGTGCGCAAGCGGCCCGAGCGCAAGGCGCCCCGGCGGCACGCCGTAGCGCTTGCGGAACTCGCGGTAGAAGAACGACAGGTCGTTGAAGCCGCAGTCGTAGGCGACCACCGCGATGGCCGGCGCGGGACCGCCCTGCCGGGCCGCCGCATCGAGCGCGGCGCGCGCCGCCGCCAGCCGGGTGTCGAGGATGTGGCGGCTCGGCGAAACGCCCAGTGCCTCGAAGGCCCGCTGCAGCAGCCGCGGTGACACACCCAGGTGCCGCGCCAGTTCGCCCGCGTGGAAGGCCGGGTCGTGGAACTGCAGTGCCACGTGGTCCATCGCGCGACGCAGCACGCCCTCGCCCGCGTTGCGCGACAGCAGCGCGGGCGCCTGCCGCGCACGCTCGACCAGCACCGAGCCGAACACGCCGAGAAAGGCCTCGACCAGGTGCGCGTCGTCGGACTGCCCGCTGTCGAGCAGGCGCGCGAGGATGGCGCGCATCGCGAAGCCCAGCGCGTCGCCGCGCCGCACGCACACGCCGCCCTGCAGCGTGGGGCCGAAGCGCGCGAGCATGTCGGCGCGCGGCAGGTGCACCGACACCTGCTGCGAGCTGGCGCCGTCGTAGACGAACTCCGAGGGCCGCGCCGAATCGATCAGCACGATGTCGCCGGCCTGCACCGCGATCTGCTGCGCGCCCTGGCACATGAGCGCGCCGCCGTGGTCCTGGAACACGAGGAAGAAATGCTCGCGGTCGTCGCGCCGGATGGCCTGCGCATCGCGGTGCACGCGCTGCAGGTTCTGGCCGATGAGCGCCACGTCGACACCGCCGGCACGCCGCACCTCGATGCCGCCCGAGACGGTCTGCTGGCGCGGCATGGGCACGGGGGTGAAGTTGCCGCACACGGCCTGCAGGCGCGGGCCGACGAGCTCGAACGGCATCTCGGCGCGCATCCGCGGCGTCAGCGGGCCGCCGCTCAGGTGCGCGGGCGAATCGAAGAAAGAAGCGCTCACAGAGGGTGTCTCCTTGCAGGGCGCCGGGCCAGCGCTCAGTCCTCGTCCATGACCCGCGAGCGGCCGAACCAGAAGCCGAGCACCAGGCCGACCGTGCCGGCACCGATGCCGCCCCACAGGCTCAGGAAAGTGTAGACGTTGTAGCGCCCCGGATGCTGCGCGAGCGCACTCGCCAGTGCGGGTTCGTTCAGGCCGCCGAGCCCGCGCGCGGCGGCGTAGTCGAAGCCAGCGGCGCCCAGGAAATGCGGTGCCACGAGGATCGGCAGCGCCGTGAAGAACGGAAACCAAGCGCCGCGCATCCGGCGCCAGCGCATGAAGATCGCCGCGACGAGCAGCACCGCGCCGACCGCGACGGTGCCCAGCGCGAAGGGCTGGCGCGCCAGCGGCAGCAGCCAGGGCCAGATCCACGGCAGCGGGTACAGCGGCCACTCGGCGCGCGGCGCCAGCCCACCCGGTCGCGCGACGACCGACCATCCCAGCGTGTCGAGGCCGCTGAACACCAGCGCCGACACGCAGGCCACGGCCGCGACGAGCAGGCACACGCTGCGAAACGGCGAGGCGCTGCCCTGCAGGAAGCCGGGAGACGGCTCGGGCGGCAACGCCGGCGACCGGGGCCAGCCCGACTGCCAGTGCCGCACGACGATCGACGGAGGCACCGGCGGCGGCGCCACGTCGCCGCGCACCAGCCAGTCGATGAACAAGATGCCGACCGCGAAAGCCATGACCGCCGTGAGCCATGCGCAGACGCCCGGCATGTCGACGAAGCCGGCCGGCGTCAGCATCGGCAGCTGGCCGTAGGCCACGCCCGCGAAGCCGTAGAGCCAGATGATCGGCACCGACAAGGCCATGGCCGTGTGCATCAGCACGGCGTCGGTCTCGGCCGACTCGTGGCGCAGCGCCTGCGCGCGCGACCACGCCTCGCGCCAACTCACTTCGCCAGGGCTTTCAGTGCCATCTTGATGCCGTCGCTCACGCTCGCGTCCTTCGGCAGCGCCTTCAGTGCGAGCGCGGCTTCCTTGTCGCTGTAGCCCAGCGCCACCAGCGCCTGCAGGATGTCGGCCTGCGCGTCGGACGCGGCATGTGCCGGCAGGCCGATGTCGGCGCCCAGCTTGCCCTTGAGCTCCAGCAGCAGCCGCTCGGCGGTCTTCTTGCCGATGCCCGGGATCTTCACGAGCCGGCCCAGCTCCTGCGTGGTGATGGCCTGCGCCAGCTCGCCCACGCTCATGCCCGAGAGCAGGCCCAGCGCGGTGCGCGGGCCCACGCCGGTGATCTTGATGAGCTGGCGGAAGGCCGCCCGCTCCTCGGCGGTGCCGAAGCCGTAGAGAATCTGCGCGTCCTCGCGCACGACGAAGTGCGTGAGCAGCGACACCTTCGCGCCGACGTTGGGCAGGTTGTAGAACGTGCTCATCGGCACGTCGACCTCGTAGCCGACGCCGTTGCAGTCCACCACCACCTGCGGGGGGTTGCGCTCTGCGAGCGTGCCGGTCAGTTTGCCTATCATTGGCTCCCCCCCGTTGCTTGCTCACTTCGTGTAGCCGCTTCCCCCCTCAAGGGGGCAACACCGGCGGCCCGGCAAAGCCGGTTCCGCGGTGTTACCCGCCTTGGATTGCGTTTTTTCGAGCGTGGCTGGTCTTGCATGGGCTGCCAATTAGATGGAAATGGATACCGCGTGATTCTGCGACACACCTTTACCCCCCTGAACAATTCGCGCCTCGGCCACCTGTGCGGCCCGCTGGATGCGCACCTGCGCCGCATCGAGGACGCCCTGGGCGTGAAGATCGCGCACCGCCACGAGCAGTTCAAGGTCGACGGCCCCAAGGCCCCGGCGCAGCGCGCCATGGAGGTGCTGCAGGCGCTGTACGAGATCGCCCAGCGCGCCATCGACCCGGCCGTGGTGCAGCTCACGCTGGCCGGCGACGGCTCGATGAGCGACGAGGACGCCGCCATGCTCGTCACGCGCCGCGCCGACCTGCGCGCGCGCACGCCCACGCAGGCGCTGTACCTGGACAACATCGCCAAGCACGACATCACCTTCGGCATCGGCCCGGCCGGCACCGGCAAGACCTACCTGGCGGTGGCTTGCGCGGTCGATGCGCTGGAGCGCGCGGCGGTGCAGCGCATCGTGCTCACACGCCCGGCCGTGGAAGCGGGCGAGCGCCTGGGCTTTCTGCCGGGCGACCTGACGCAGAAGGTCGACCCCTACCTGCGCCCGCTGTACGACGCGCTGTACGACCTCATGGGCTACGAGAAGGTGCAGAAGGCCTTCGAGCGCAACGTGCTCGAGATTGCGCCGCTGGCCTTCATGCGCGGGCGCACGCTGAACAACGCTTTCGTGATCCTCGACGAGGCGCAGAACACCTCGGTGGAGCAGATGAAGATGTTCCTCACGCGCATCGGCTTCGGCGCCAAGGCGGTGGTGACGGGCGACGTGAGCCAGATCGACCTGCCCAAGCAGCAGCTCAGCGGACTGATCGACGCCGAGCGCGTGCTCAAGCGCGTGGCCGGCATCGCGACCACGCACTTCACGAGCGCCGACGTGGTGCGCCACCCGCTGGTGGCGAAGATCGTCGATGCCTACGACGGGCAGCGCAAGCGCTCGGGAGGCCACTGACATGGCGGCCTCCCTGCTTCCGGCCCTGTCGCTGTCGCTGCAGTTCGGGCGCTTCAAGGGCGTGGAACGCCATCGCGCCGCGCTGCCGCGCCACAGCGTGAACCGCTGGATTCGCCACGCGCTGGACATCGACGGAGAGATCACCGTGCGCATCGTCGATGCCGAAGAAGGCCAGCGCCTGAACCGCGAGTTCCGCGGCAAGGACTACGCCACCAACGTGCTCACCTTCGACTATGCGCAGGGCCCGGTCGTGATGGCCGACCTGGTGCTGTGCGCGCCCGTGGTGGCGCGCGAGGCCAAGGAAAACCGCAAGACCCTCGCCGCGCACTACGCGCACCTGCTGGTGCATGGCACGCTGCACGCGCAGGGCTGGGACCACGAGACCAGCGAAGCCGACGCGGACGAGATGGAAGCGTACGAAATCGAGATCCTCGCGGGCCTGGGCATTCGCAGCCCGTACGGGCGCTGAGCGGAGGCCGCGATGGCGTCGGGCACCGACCCCTGGCTGCCGCGCTGGCTGCCGCTGCTGCGCGCATGCGCCGGCGACGGGCCGGTGCTTGAACTGGGCTGTGCGGCCGGTCGCGACACCGCCACGCTGGTCGAGGCCGGCTTGCGGGTGGTGGCGGTCGAGCTGTCGTCCGACGCCCTGGCGCAGGCGCGGCAACGCGTGCCCGCAGGGGCCGAGTTCCATTGCGGCGACTTCCGCGACGCATGGCCGCTGGCGGAGGGCGCCCCGGTCGGCGCCGTGCTCGCGAGCCTGTCGCTGCACTACTTCGCGTGGGACGAGACGCTGGCGCTGGTGCGGCGCATCCACCGCGTGCTGCGGCCCGGCGGCGTGCTGCTGTGCCGCCTCAACTCGGTCAACGACCGGCATCACGGCGCGCGCGGCCCGTCGGCCAGCGGGCGGGACGAAGATTTTTTCTACGCGGTGGACGGCTTCCCCAAGCGCTTCTTCGACCGCGCCGCGGTCGAGCGGCTGTTTGCCGACGGCTGGCAACTGCAGCACCTCGAGGAGGTGCGCGTGCTGCGCTACGACGAACCGAAGGTGGCGTGGGAAGCGGTGATCCGCCCCGCGCCGTTCACGCCGTCATCTGCAGAGGGATCGTGACCGGCCCGTCGTTCAGCAGGTGCACCTGCATGTCGGCACCGAACTCGCCCGTCGCCACCACCGGGTGCGCGCCGCGCGCCTGCGCCACGAAGTACTCGTAGAGCCGGCGGCCCTCGTCGGGCGGCGCCGCGAGCGTGAAGCTGGGGCGGTTGCCACCGCTCACGTCGGCGGCCAGCGTGAACTGGCTCACGACCAGCAGGCCGCCGCCGATGTCCTGCACGCTGCGGTTCATCTTGCCGGCCTCGTCCGAGAAGATGCGCAGCTTGAGGATCTTGGCGAGCAGGCGGTCGGCCACGCTGTCGCCGTCGCCGCGTTCGGCGCACAGCAGCACCAGCAGGCCGGCCTCGATGGCGCCGACGGTCTGGCCAGCGATGTCGACGCGGGCGTGGGCAACGCGCTGGAGCACGGCTTTCATGAATGGTGGTCCTCGAGTCGGGTGGCGCGCGCTTCCATGGTGAGCGGCAGCAGTTGGATGGTCACGCGCAGGCCGGGCACGGCGTCCATGAGCGACTGCTCCAGTTCGTCGCGCAGGTTGGCGGCGCGCTGCAGGGTCCAGTCGCCGGGCACGTGCATGTGCAGGTCGGCAAAGCGGCGCTGGCCGGCACCGCGCGTCACCATGTCGTCGAAGCGCAGCCGGTCGCCCTCGGCATGGTTGGCGGCGAAGGCGTCGAGCGTGGCGCGCACGGTGGCGAGCGTCTCGGCGTCGAGCGCCTCGTCCATCAGGCCCTGCGACGAGCGCCACACGAGCTTGAAGCCCTCGCGCACGATGTTGAGCGCCACGCCGATGGCGATCAGCGGATCGAGCCAGAGCCAGCCGCTGAAATGCACGGCCACGATGCCGACCAGCACGCCGACCGAAGTCCAGACGTCGGTCATCAGGTGACGCCCGTCGGCCTCCAGGGCGATGGAGCGGTGCGCGCGCGCCGCCCGGAACAGCACGAACGCCAGCGCCGCGTTGAAGCCCGAGCTGATCACCGACAGCGCCAGGCCCCAGCCCAGTTGCTCCAGCGGCTGCGGCGACAGCAGCCGCAGCACCGACACCCACAGGATGGCGACGGCGGCGGCCACGATCAGCAGGCCCTCGAAGCCGGACGAGAAGTACTCGGCCTTGTGGTGGCCGTAGGGATGGTCCTCGTCGGCCGGGCGCTCGGCGATGGTCACCATGGCCAGCGCGAACATCGCGCTGGCGAGGTTCACGCAGGACTCCATGGCGTCCGAAATCAGGCCCATCGAGTTCGTCAGGTAGCCGGCCCATCCCTTCAGGAGGATGGTGAGCAGGGCCACCGCGACGGAGACGCGAAGCAGCGTTTTAGGGGTCAACGTCATGCAGAAAGAACAAGATCAGGTAAAAAGGGCCTGTGCGGGCGGGCATTACGTCGCAGGAATCGGTTGAATTATCAGCCGCGTGACCATATGTAACGCCTTCGCCTTAATATTTGCGCTCATTGCGAAGCAATCAGTCACAGAGAGGCAAATGATGAAGAAATTTTTGACCGCCGCCCTCGGGCTCGCCATCGTCGGCGCAGCCACCCTGGCCCAGGCCCAGGCACCCGCTGCGGCGCCCGCAGCAGCAGCCGCGCCCCAGCAGGCCGGCTTCGTGAAGACGGTGCGCGGCAACGTCCAGCTGCTCGACAGCGCCGGCGCCACGCGCACGGCGGCCCCCGGCGACGCGCTGGGCGCGGTCGATCGCATCGTGACCGGCCCGGACTCGTCGGCCGCCGTCGTGCTGCGCGACAACACCACGCTGATGGTCGGCCCGTCCTCGCGCATGGACCTGAAGGAATTCCACTTCGACGGCACCACCCGCGACGGCGGCATGCTGGTGTCGCTGCTGCGCGGCTCGATGCGCATGATCACCGGCCTCATCGGCAAGACCAACCCCGACGCCGTGCGCGTCGAAACCCAGACCGCCACCATCGGCATTCGGGGCACGGACTTCATCGTGCAGACCGACGGCCAACCCTGAAAAGATGCAGACACTGTTACGCCGCTCCTCCCTTCTTCTCGCGACCACGGTCGCCCTGTTCCTGGCCGCCTGCTCCTCGCCGGGCACGCGCGTGGTGCTCCTGCCCCAGGCTGACGGCACGCCCTCCGCTGTGGTGGTGCGCGCCAAGGACGGCGAAGAAGTGCTCTCCAAGCCCTACCAGCGCGCCACGGCGGCGGTGGGCGCGAGCGGTGCACCGGTGGTCGACCAGGCCGACGCGGCCAAGGTCCAGGCCGAGAACAAGCCCCTGTTCGACATGCGCCCGCCGCTTCCGCAGCGCTACACGGTGTTCTTCGAAGTGGGCACCACCACGCTGACGGCGGCGTCGCAGCAGATCATGACCGAGGCGCTGGCCGCCGCGCTGGCCCGCAGCGGCGGCGACATCGTGGTGACCGGCCACACCGACACCAAGGGTGCCGGCGAGCAAAACGACCAGCTGTCGCGCCGCCGCGCGCAGGAAGTGGTGCAGCTGTTCGTGGAGCGCCAGTTCCCGGCGAACCGCATCGAGGCCGTGGGCCGCGGCGAACGCGACCTGGCCGTGCCGACCGCCGACGAGGTGGACGAGCCCCGCAACCGGCGCGTGACCATCGAGGTGCGCTGAACGCGCTGCCCCCATTGAAAAAGGCCCCGAGGGGCCTTTTTTTGCGATCAGCTCAGGGTCACCCGCGCAAACTTGCGCTTGCCGACCTGCACCACGTAGCTGCCCGCAGGCAGCTTCAGGCCCTTGTCGGACACCACGACCGAATCGATGCGCACGCCGCCGCCGTCGATCAGGCGATTGCCTTCCCCCGACGAAGCCGCCAGGTTGGCTTGCTTGAGCAGCTGGCCGATGCCCAGCGGGGCGCCGCTCAGCGCCACCTCGGGAATCTCGTCGGGCACGCCGCCCTTGCTGCGGTTGATGAAATCCTGCTCCGCCGCGTCGGCCGCCGCCGCGCTGTGGAAGCGCGAGGTGATTTCCTTGGCCAGCGCCACCTTGGCGTCCTTCGGGTTGCGGCCACCAGCGATCTCGGCCTTCAGCGCCTCGATCTGCGCCACCGACTGGAAGCTCAGCAGCGTGTACCAGCGCCACATCAGCGTGTCGGAGATCGACAGCACCTTGGCGAACATGCTGTTGGCGTCCTCGCTGATGCCGATGTAGTTGCCCTTGCTCTTGGACATCTTCTCGACGCCGTCGAGCCCTTCGAGCAGCGGCATAGTAAGTATGCACTGCGGCTCCTGGCCGTATTCCTGCTGGAGATGGCGGCCGACCAGCAGGTTGAATTTCTGGTCCGTGCCGCCCAGTTCGAGGTCGCTTTCAAGCGCCACCGAGTCGTAGCCCTGCATCAGCGGGTACAGGAACTCGTGCACCGAGATCGACTGGCCGGCCTTGAAGCGCTTGTTGAAGTCGTCGCGCTCCATCATGCGCGCCACCGTGTACTTGGCCGCCAGCTGGATCATGCCGCGCGCGCCCAGCGGGTCGCTCCACTCGGAGTTGTAGCGGATCTCGGTCTTCGACTCGTCCAGCACCAGCTTGGCCTGGGCGAAGTAGGTCTCGGCGTTGACGCGGATCTGCTCGGCCGTGAGCGGCGGGCGGGTGCTGTTGCGGCCCGAGGGGTCGCCGATCAGGGAAGTGAAGTCGCCGATCAGGAAGATCACGCGGTGCCCCAGGTCCTGGAGCTGGCGCATCTTGTTGAGCACCACCGTGTGTCCGATATGAATATCCGGTGCGGTCGGGTCCAGGCCCAGCTTGATGCGCAGCGGCTTGCCGCTGGCTTCCGCCTTCTGGAGCTTCTTGACCCACTCGTCCTGCGGCAGCAGCTCGTCAGCGCCACGGAGGGATATTTCGAGGGCTTGTCTTACACCATCGGAGAGGCTGGTGGATGTAACAGATTCGGCGTTCATGGGCTTTTTTGGCGGTTTTTCCGGTGGCCGAAGCTATACTCAGCCCGACTTTTCAAGCGCCGGATTCTAAGCGGCGCTTTTTTTCCGCACCGTCTCCTGCCGCCCTGAACGCACTGGGCCTTGCAGCACGGACCTGCAGAACCTGAGTTGGAATCCACAGTTTGATCAACGGCATCCTTGCCGCCGAGGAGCTTCTCGCTTCCCGCGTGGCGTACACATTCCGGACGTACCCCAAGCAGATCACCGCAGCGATCGCTGCGATGCTGCTCAGCGCCGGCACCCTCGCGGTCGCCTCGCTCGGTCCCGACGCGTCCGACCTCCCCATCCAGCAAGTGCTCGAAGCCACCGCGCCGGTGTCTTTCGCCGACCAGTCGGCGTCGCTCGAGAACTTCAGCTTCACGCTGTTCCGCACCGACGTCTCGCGCTCCAGCGACACGGCCGAGGCGCTGATGAAGCGCCTGGGCATTTCCGACCCCGCCGCCACCGCCTTCGTGCGTGGCAACGCCGAGGCGCGCATGGCGCTGTTCGCGCGCGTGGGCCGCACCGTGACGGCCGAAGCCACGCAGGAAAACCAACTGCAAAAGCTGAGCGCCCGCTGGATTCCCGACGCCGACGGCGGCTTCAAGCGTTTCGTCGTCGAGCGCACGCCCACCGGTTTTGTCGCCCGCACCGAGCGCGACATGCTGACGCCGGGCACGCGCCTGGCCAGTGGCACCATCCGCAGCTCGCTGTTCGCCGCCACCGACGACTCGCGCATTCCCGACGCCGTGGCCAGCCAGCTGGCCGACATCTTCGCGGGCGACGTCGACGTGCGCTCGCTGCGCAAGGGCGACCGCTTCGCCGTGGTCTACGAGACCTTCGAAGCCGACGGCCAGGCGCTGCGCAGCGGCCGCGTGCTCTCGGCCGAGTTCGAGAACAACGGCAAGGTCCACCAGGCCGTCTGGTTCCAGCCCCCGGGCGCGGGCCAGAAGGGCAGCTACTACCGCCCGAACGGCGACAGCCTGCGCAAGGCCTACCTGGCTTCGCCGGTCGAGTTCTCGCGCGTGTCCAGCGGTTTCGCGATGCGCATGCACCCGATCCTGAACAGCTGGCGCCAGCACAACGGCATCGACTACGCGGCGCCCACGGGCACCGCGGTGCGCACGGTCGGCGATGGCACGGTCGATTTCGCCGGCACGCAAAGCGGCTACGGCAACATCGTCATCATCAACCACCGCAACAACCAGCAGACGGCCTACGCCCACCTGAGCCGCATCAACGTGAAGGCCGGCGAGAGCGTGAGCCAGGGCCAGACCATCGGTGCCGTCGGTTCCACCGGCTGGGCCACCGGCCCGCACCTGCACTTCGAATACCGCGTCGGCGGGGCCTACCAGGACCCGACCACGATCGCGCAGGAAGGCGGCGCACCGATCACCGCCGCCCTGCGTCCGGCCTTCGAACGCATCGCCGTGGGCGCCCGCACCGAGCTGGCCGCCGCCTTCTCGGTGATCCAGGCCAGCGCCGACTGAGCCTCGCTCCCCTGGGCATGGCCGCCGCACCGCAGCCGCCGCAGCAACGCTTCATCGGCCTGATGTCGGGCACCTCGCTCGACGGGGTCGACGGCGTCATCGCCGATTTCTCCGACGACGGCCACCTCGCGGTGATCGGCCACGCCAGCGCCGACTTCCCCGCCCCGCTGCGCGCCGAGCTGCTGGCGCTCAACACCCCCGGCGACAACGAACTGCACCGCGCGGCCCTGGCCGGCAACGGCCTGGCACGGGTGTATGCCGACGTGGTCGCGCAGCTGCTGGCCAGCACCGGCACGGCGCCGAGCGCCGTCACCGCCGTCGGCGCTCACGGCCAGACCGTGCGCCACCGGCCGCTCGAGTTCGACGGCACGGGCTACACGCTGCAGGTCAACAACCCTTCGCTGCTGGCCGAGCTGAGCGGCATCGACGTGGTCGCCGACTTCCGCAGCCGCGACCTCGCGGCCGGCGGCCAGGGCGCCCCGCTGGTGCCGGCCTTCCATCAGGCGCTGTTCGCCCGGCCCGACGCACCCGTCGCCGTGCTGAACCTCGGCGGCATCTCCAACCTGAGCCTGCTGCCCGCCACGAACGCGCCGGCAGGCACTGCGCCCCTGCTGGGCTTCGATTGCGGCCCCGCCAACGCGCTGATGGACCACTGGTGCCAGCGCCACCTCGGCCAGCCCTTCGACCGGGGCGGCCAGTGGGCGGCCAGCGGGCGCGTGCTGCCCGAGCTGCTCGCCCGATTGCAGGCCGAACCGTATTTCGCCAAGGCACCGCCGAAGAGCACGGGGCGCGATTTATTCCACCCGGACTGGCTGGCCGGCCATCTGGGCACGGCCACCTGGGTGCCCGCCGACGTGCAGGCCACGCTGGCCGAACTGACCGCCAGCACCTGCGCGGCAGCGCTGCGAAGCTATCAAAAAGAGAGCGCCTTGCTGATCGTCTGCGGCGGCGGCGCACTCAACGACCACCTCATGGCCCGCCTGCGCGCCCTGCTGCCCGGCGTGCAGGTGCAGGCCTCATCCGAACACGGCCTGCCGCCCCAGCAGGTCGAAGCCGCCGCCTTCGCGTGGCTGGCCCGGCGCACCGTCTGGCGCGAGCCCGGCAACCTCGCGAGCGTGACCGGCGCGCGCGGGGCGCGGGTGCTCGGCGCGATCTACCCCGCCTGAAACCCGTCAGCCCTGGCCGGAGACTTCCGGCTGCGCAGGCTGTGCCGCCCGCACTTCTGCCGGCAAATGCCAGAAGATCAGCGCCGAAGCCACCGTGATGAGCCCCATGGTCGCGAACGTGGCCTGGAACGCATCGAGCGTCTGCACCGCCGTGGCCGTGCCGAACACGCCGTTGTAGCCCGCCAGCACCGCGCCGGCGGCGGCCACGCCCAGGCTCATCGCCAGCATCTGCACCATCGACAGCAGGCTGTTGCCGCTGCTGGCCATGCCGCCATCGAGGTCCTTCAGGGTGATGGTGTTCATCGCGGTGAACTGCAGCGAGTTGACCGCGCCGAACACCAGCAGCTGCAGCAGATGCAGCGCCACCGGCTGCCCCGGCGCCGTGAGGCCGAAGCTGGCCATGGTGCAGCCGACCAGCACCGTGTTGGCCACGAGCACGCGGCGGTAGCCGTGGCGCGTGATCAGCGGCGTGGCAAAGCGCTTCATCGCCATGCCGGCCAGCGCCACCGGCAGCATCATCAGCCCCGCGCGCACCGGCGAATAGCCCATCGACACCTGCAGCAGCAGCGGCACCAGGAACGGCATGCAGCTGCTGCCCAGGCGCGAGAACAGGTTGCCCAGCAGGCCGATGCTCAGCGTCGGAATGCCGAACAGCGCGGGCGAGAACAGCGGCTCGGGTGTGCGCGCCGCGCGCAGCCAGTAGGCGACCACGGCGGCGAAACCGAAGATCAGCACGGCCATCACCCCGCCCTGGCGCAGCCCGAGCCCCGACACGCCGTCGACCGCCAGCGAGATCGCCACCATGCCGAAGGCCAGCAACGCGTACCCCACGCTGTCGAAGCGCTTCTGGATGGCGCCGCGCAGGTCGGGCATGTAGCGCAGCGTGGCGATGCAGCCCGCCAGCCCCACCGGCACGTTGATGAGGAAGATCCAGTGCCAGGAGGCGTACTGCACCAGCCAGCCGCCCAGCGTGGGCCCCAGCAGCGGCCCGATGAGCCCCGGAATGGCCACGAAGCTCATCGCCTGCAGGAACTCGCCGCGTGGCACCGTGCGCAGCAGCGCCAGGCGCCCCACAGGCAGCAGCAGCGCCCCGCCCAGGCCCTGCACCACCCGCGCCGCCACGAGCTGCCCCAGCCCCTGCGAGAGCGCGCACAGCACCGAGCCGGCGGCGAACAGCACGATGGCGCAGAAGAAGACGCGCCGCGTGCCGAAGCGGTCGGCGATCCAGCCCGAGGCCGGGATCAGCATCGCCATCGTGAGCGCGTAGGCCACCACCACCGACTGCATGCGCAGCGGGCTCTCGCCCAGGCTGGCGGCCATGGCGGGCAGCGCCGTGTTGATGATGGTGGCGTCCAGCGTCTGCATGAAAAAGCCCACGGCCACGAGCCACAGCAGGCTCTTGCGGGCCGGATCGACGGGAACGGCGGTGTCGAGGCTCATCGGGAAGGCATGGACTCGGAAAAACGACAGGCAGCAAAAAGCCGCCCGGAGGCGGCTTTTTCGAGGGGGCTGGTCAGCAGCATCCAGGCATCAGGCCGAGAAGCTGGAACCGCAGCCGCAGGTGCTGGTGGCGTTCGGGTTCTTGATGACGAACTGGGCGCCCTGCAGGTCTTCCTTGTAGTCGATCTCGGCGCCGAGCAGGTACTGGTAGCTCATGGCGTCGATCAGCAGCGACACACCGTTCTTGGTCATGGTGGTGTCGTCTTCGTTGGTGATCTCGTCGAAGGTGAAACCGTACTGGAAGCCCGAGCACCCGCCACCCTGCACGAACACGCGCAGCTTCAGGTCTGGATTGCCCTCTTCGGCGATCAGGTCGGCGACCTTGGCGGCCGCGCTGTCGGTGAAGACGATCGGCTCGGGCATCTGGGTCTGGATGTTTTCGGCAACAGCGCTCATGGGGTGAAACTCCTTGGGGGGCCGCTTGGGCGGCCAATGGGACGGATGCTACTGCAATGCCGCATTTTCGGCAGGCCGACTGTGGCGAGCACCCATCGCAAGTGGGGTCGGGCGCCGCATCCACCAGGGGCACCTAGGGGACGCGGCCACGAAAAAGCCGCCCGAGGGCGGCTTCTTGTCTCGCAACGAGCAGGGGATCAGCGCTTGCTGAACTGCTTGCGGCGACGGGCGGAGTGCAGACCGACCTTCTTACGCTCGACTTCACGTGCGTCGCGCGTCACGAAGCCGGCTTGGCTCAGGACGGGCTTCAGCGAAGCGTCGTAGTCGATCAGGGCACGGGTGATGCCGTGGCGCGTGGCGCCGGCTTGACCCGATTCGCCGCCGCCGTTCACGTTGACCATCACGTCGAAAGCTTCGAGGTTGTTGGTCAGCGCCAGGGGCTGCTTGGCGATCATGATCGAGGTTTCACGGCCGAAGAACGCTTGGATGTCCTTGCCGTTGACCGTGATCTTGCCGGTGCCTTTTTTCAGAAACACGCGGGCGACGCTGGATTTGCGACGGCCGGTGCCATTGTTCCATTCACCAATCATTCTCAAGGCTCCTTACAGTTCCAGCACTTTGGGCTGTTGGGCGGTATGCGGGTGCTCTGCACCACCGTACACCTTGAGTTTCTTGATCATCGCGTAACCAAGCGGGCCCTTGGGCAGCATGCCCTTGACAGCCTTTTCCAGGGCGCGGCCCGGGTGCTTGTTCTGCATGTCGCGGAAGTTCGTCGCCGTGATACCGCCCGGGTAGCCCGAGTGACGGTAGTACACCTTGTCGATCGACTTGGCGCCGGTGACGC
Source organism: Variovorax sp. FW305-3-2-15-B-LB1 (assembly GCF_058787635.1). Taxonomy (NCBI): domain Bacteria; kingdom Pseudomonadati; phylum Pseudomonadota; class Betaproteobacteria; order Burkholderiales; family Comamonadaceae; genus Variovorax; species Variovorax sp. FW305-3-2-15-B-LB1. The sequence goes on from NZ_JBYSZY010000057.1 coordinate 37,052, forward strand.
GCAGTTGCGCGGCGTTGATGATGACGATGTAGTCACCGGTATCGACGTGAGGCGTGTAAATGGCCTTGTGTTTGCCGCGCAAACGGAGAGCAACTTCGCTGGCTACTCGTCCGAGGACCTTGTCGGTCGCGTCAATCACAAACCACTCGTGCGTCACGTCAGCGGGCTTGGCGCTGAACGTTTTGGTCATGAGTTTTTCTCTTGAAAGAGGGTTTGGCGAGCCCTTTTCCACGGTCGGCGTTCCTCTGATGGGAATCTCTTAGGTGGGTTTTCACGCCTTCCGCCCAATGAAAGGGCAGCTGGCATGCCTTCGCCGCGGGGCTACAAAAACGCTGCGAAGCCCGCGATTATATGAAGAAATGGCCAAACGGCCAATTTCCGGGCTTCCGGGGGCCTCAGCGCTGGATGCGGACCAGCTCCAGGCTCTCGTTGGCCCCCGAGGAGACCCCGCGCTGGTATTCGCCCTCGAAACGGACGACCCGGCCCAGCTCGGGGCTGTACCAGGCGGCGCCCCGAAAGCGCGTGCTGGCGCCGGTCAGCGGCAAGCTGGTGGTGCTGGAGGCGAAGATCCAGCCCTCGTAGCCGATGCGCATCACGTTCAACTCCACCCCGTCCACACGCATCGTCTGCTCGCCGCCCACCGAGGCGGTGAGTTCATGCCGCAGCCGGTCGCCGGTGGTCGTCACGTAGTCGAGCTGCCAGCGCATGCCGGGCTGGATGTCGTCCTTGCGCAATGCCCAGCCGCCCGGCGGCGACGCGGTGTCGAACAGGCCGCCGGCCGGCGACGTGATGGCGACCACCTGCCCGTTGGTCTTCTCGATCCGGCTGCCGGCATTGAACGACACCTCGTCGCCGCTGACCCGGTCCACCCGGTAGATCACCGGCGCCCGGTTGCCCGTCAGCCGGTCCGTGCGCACGTACTCGAGCGCGTCGCCGGCGCGCAGCGGCTCGGTCAGCGGGATGCCCGCCCCACCGGCGTCGGCCGCCCGGCGGGCGGCAGCGCCCGCAGGTTCCCGGGCCCGCGCCGCCAGCTGCGCCTGGGCGCGGGCCGGCAGTTCTGCCAGGAACTCGGCCGGCATGGCGAAGTTCAGGTTGCCGCCATCGCGGGCGGCAAAAGTGGTGATGCCCAGCAGGCGGCCGTCGCTATCGAACAGCCCGCCGCCGCTCGATCCCGGGGCGATGGCGGCCGTGGTCTGCAGCAGCCGCGCCTCGCCGTCGCCACCGCGCAGGCCCGACAGCAGGCCTTCGCTGAGCGTGTTTTCCAGCCCGCGCGGGTTGCCGATGGCGTACACGCGCTGCCCCACCCGCGCACCGCCGGCGGGCGCCAGGGTCACCGGGGTTGCCGTGAAGTTGGCGACCTTGATCTGGCACAGGTCGCGCCCCGGGTCCGGGTATTCGAGCGTGGCGCCGTAGGTGACGTTGTCGCGCTTGACCACGAAATTGCTGGCCTTGGCGAGCACGTGGCAGTTGGTGACGAGGCGGCCGGGCGCGATCACCACGGCGCTGCCGGCGCGCAGCGGGCGCTCCTGCGCATCGAAGGTACGCACGGCCCAGACGCTGCCCGTCAGCTTGGCGAACAGGGCATCGGGCTCCAGCGCGGCGGCGTGGCCGGCGGCCAGCAAGGCGCCTGCGGCACACAGCCACGGCGCGGGGTTCGTCCAGACCGGCTTCACGGCTTGGCAGGCAGCAGGCCGCGCAGGTCGTCCATCGAGACCCGGGCGTCAGGCGCCGCTGACGGCGCGGCTGGCGCGGGGCGCACTGGAGCGGTCGGTGCGACCGCCACGGGAGGCGGCGGAGGCGCCACCACGGCGGGCGCGGGCGCGGGCGCAGGCACAGGCGCTGCCGCGGCCGTCTTCGGCGCCGGCGCAGCCGCCATCTCGGTCGTGCCGATCTTCATGCCGACCGTCGCCTCGTCGCCGGTCTGCGCGCTGCGGTCGAAACTGCGCACCTCGCCGAAGATCAGCCGGATCCAGCTCGGGTAGTTGAAGCCCGCCCCGGTGCCGGCGTCGATCGCCACGCCGACCAGGCCGCCGATCATCACGTTGCCGACCAGGCCCACATTGGCGCGCGAAATCGCCTGGCCGCGGGCCGGCGGCAGGCCGGACTGGGTGCATTCGATGTTCAGGTTCTCGCCCGAGCGCCGCACCGGCAGGGTCAGGCCGGAGCGCACCACCGCATCATTGCGGTCGTTCGAGACCCGGCAACGGGCGCCGTCGACCACCTTGCCCTCGGGCGACAGGGTCTCGACCTTCACGTTCTGCGTGGTGCCGTGGGTCACGGAGGCGCAGCCCGTCAAAATAGACAAAACACCCGCGCCGACGCACAGGCCCCAAAATCGCCATCCGGCTCCTCGCATTGCTGCCCCTCGTTGTGTTTTGTAAATCAATGTAGCGCCGCGCGAGTCTAGCGCTCCCCTTTCCACTTTTTCAGGCCTCATTCCATGTTCAGTTACCGCCACGCGTTCCATGCCGGCAACCACGCCGACGTGCTCAAGCACACGGTCCTGATTGCCACCCTCGATCACCTGCTTGAAAAAGACGCCGCGCTGACCGTCGTCGACACCCACGCCGGCGCCGGCCTGTACCGGCTCGACGGCGACTACGCCGGCACCAGCGGCGAAGCGGCCGACGGCGTGCTGCGC
>NZ_JBYSZY010000058.1:0-39235 GCF_058787635.1 Variovorax sp. FW305-3-2-15-B-LB1
CCATGTGGTACTGGCCAGCTACCTGCTGATGCTCGCGGGGCTGATGCTCGTGATGTGGCAGCACCTGCTGCCGGGGCTGCTGTGCGTGTGCATCGGCTTCCTGGTCGCACGCTGGTTCGCCCGTCTGCTGGGCGGCTGGCTGTCGCGCCTGAAGCCCCTGCGTTCCGGCGCCGACAGCCTGGCCCGAGTGGTGGCGGTCACGCTGGTGCTGCTGGGCCCGATCGGCCTGGTCACGCTGGGGTTCTCGCAGGCGCGCGAGTACGTGCTCGATGCGCCCGACCAGTACCGCGAACTGCTCGACTACACGGCCCGCACGGTGCTTGAGCTGCGCTCCAAGCTGCCGCCCGACATCGCCGTCTACCTGCCCGAGGGCGCGGCCGAGGTGCAGCGCATCGTCGCCAACTACCTGCGCACGCAGGCCGGCTCGCTCGCCATGGCCGGGCGCGCCTGGCTGGGCGGGCTGCTGTTCGCCTACGTGGGCCTGATCATCGGCGCGCTGGCCGCCGTGGCGCCGGCGCCGGCCCAGCGCCGGCCGCTGGCGCAGCAGATGTTCCTGCGCATCACCACCTTCGGCGAGGCCTTCGGCCAGATCGTCGCGGCGCAGTTCTGGATCGCCGCCTTCAACACGCTGCTGACCGCGATCTTCCTGCTGTTCCTGATGCCGCTGTGGGGCCTCGAGCTGCCCTACACGCCCGCCCTCATCACCCTGACCTTCGTGGCCGGGCTGGTGCCGATCGTGGGCAACCTGGTCTGCAACTCGGTGATCACGCTGGTGGCGCTGTCGGTATCGCCGGTCACGGCCGCGGCCTGCCTGGCCTTCCTGATCCTGATCCACAAGGCCGAGTACGTGATCAACGCCAAGGTGGTCGGCGCGCGCACGCAGATGCGCGTGTGGGAGCTGCTGTCGGTGATGTTCGTGGCCGAGGCGGTGTTCGGCCCCGCCGGGCTGGTGGCGGCGCCGCTGTACTACGCGTACCTGAAAAAAGAACTGCACGCAGGCGGCCTGGTCTAGGGCGATGTCCTGATCTGATCGGTTCCGGTCCGCATCGGCGCGGACGAAGCGCTGGCGGCGCCCAAGAATAGGCGGCATCATCCACTTTGCCTTGCCCGCCGCCGCCATGACCACCTGTCTGATTGTGATCGACGCCCAGGAATCGTTTCGCCACCGCCCCTACTGGAACGCCGCCCTGCTCGCGCCCTACCTCGAGGCCCAGAACGCGCTGATCGCCGGCGCCGTGGCGGCCGGACTGCCGGTGGTGCGCGTCTTCCACATCGATGCGCCGCCATCCCCGGCCAACCCCTTCGCGCTCGAATCGGGCCATGTGCGCCCGATCGAGGGCCTCGCGCCCTTCGAGGCCGCCGCCACCTTCACCAAGCACCGCCACAGCGCGCTGGTCAACAGCGGGCTCGATGTGTGGCTCACGCAGCACGGCATCCGCCGCCTGATCGTGAGCGGCATCCGCACCGAGCAGTGCTGCGAAACCACCACGCGCCATGCCTCGGACCTGGGCTGGGAGGTCGACTACGTGACCGACGCCACCCTCACCTTCGACATGGTGCAGCCCGACGGCCGGCTGCTATCGGCCGCCGACATCAAGGCGCGCACGGCGACCGTGCTGGACGGGCGCTTCGCCACGGTCTGCAGCGTGGCGCAGGCGTTGGCGCGTGCCACGGAAGGCGCGACCGCATGAGCGCCGCGCCGGGCCGCCCCAAGCAAGCTCGCACCGAAGTGCGAAGCACGGAGGTATTTCAATGACCCCGCTGCGCGTGCGCATCCTGGCCTACGACGGTGTCGAGGCGCTCGATTTCGCCGGCCCCTTCGAGGTCTTCACCACCGCCGCCCGCGTCCACCAGCGCCTGCAGCCGGGTGCGCCCGCGCCATTCGAGGTCGCCTCGGTCGCCCACACCCGCACCGGGGAACCGGTGCAGGCGCGCGCCGGCCTGCGGCTGCTCGCCGACCACACGCTGGCCGATGCCGCCGCCACCGCCGACGTGCTGGTCATCCCCGGCGGCGTGGTCGATGCGCCGATGGCGAGCCCCGACACCCTGCGCTGGATCGCCCGGTGCGCGGCCGGCGCGCAGCTGGTCGCCTCGGTCTGCACCGGCGTCTTCCTGCTGGCGCAAAGTGGCGTCGTGACGCGCGAGGCGGTCACCACGCACTGGGAAGACCTCGCCGACCTGCGCGCCCAATTCCCACAGCTCGACGTGCGCGACGGCGTGCGCTGGGTCGACACCGGCCTCATCGTCAGCTCGGCCGGCATCAGCGCGGGCATCGACATGAGCCTGCACCTGGTCGAACGCCTGGCCGGACGCGACCTGGCCGAGCGCACCGCGCGCCAGATGGACTACGCATGGACCCGCAACGAGCCCCTGTCCGCGTAGTCTTCGTGCTCCTGCCCGACAGCCTGGTGCTTGACTGGGCCGGGCCGGCCGAGGCGCTGCGCATCGCCAACCAGCGGCTGCGCGCGGCGGGCCAGCCCGAGCGCTTCATCATCGAATTCGCGGGGCCGCGGCCCAGCATGAGGGGCTCGGTCGGCGTCGCGCTGTCGGGGCTGTCGCCATTGCCGACGCAGTGGGACGGCCCGGGCTGGGTGGTGCTGGTCGGCCTGCCGGGCGACACCATCGCGACCGACACCCCCGAGGCGCAGGACCTGCTGCACTGGCTGCGCGGCCAGCGCTTCACGCGCGGCGGCGTCGAGCTGGTCACGGTCTGCGCGGGCGCCCTGCTCGCGGCGCACGCGGGCGCGCTCGCGGGGCGGCGCGTCACCACGCACCACCATCACCTGGACGAGCTGCGCGCCGTGGAGCCACGCTGCGAGGTGGTGAGCAACCGCGTGTTCGTGATCGACCCGCCGGTCTACAGCAGCGCGGGCGTCACGACGGGCATCGACCTGATGCTGCACCGCATCGCCGACACCTGCGGCGAGGCGCTTGCGGCCCAGGTGGCGCAGGCGATGGTGGTGGCGCTGCGGCGCGGCCCGCACGACCCGGAGCTGTCGCCCTTTCTCGCCTACCGCAACCACCTGCACGCGGCGCTGCACCGGGTGCAGGACGCGGTCAGCGAACAACCGCAGGCCGACTGGAGCGTGCCGCGCATGGCCGAGGTCGCCCACACCTCGGCGCGGCACCTGACGCGGCTGTTCGTCGAGCATGCGGGCGTGGCGCCGCTGGCCTACCTGCGCCGGCTGCGGCTGGCGGCCGCGCAACTGGCGCTGGCCTCGGGCGCCAGCGTGACGCGGGCGGCCGAGCTGTCGGGCTTCGGCTCGGACACGCAGCTGCGCCGCGCGTGGCACCAGTTCGGGTTGCCGGGCTCGCCTTCCGCGGGCACATCGGCGCCCGTCCGCTAACGCTTGTCGCCGCAGGCCTCGGCGCGCGCCCGCAGCAGCGCCTGCTCGCGCGTGTTGCGCGTGAGCGAGGCGGCACGCTGGAACTCCCGCCGCGCCTCGTCGCGGCGGCCCAGCTTGAAGAGCAGGTCGCCGCGCACGGTCGGCAGCAGGTGGTAGCCCTTCAGCGCGGGCTCGTCCTGCAGCGCATCGACCACCTCCAGCCCGGCCGCCGGCCCGAAGGCCATCGACAGCGCGACCGCGCGGTTCAGCTCGACGATGGGCGACGGCGACAGCGCGGCCAGCGCGTCGTACAGCGCCGCGATGCGGGCCCAGTCGGTCTCGCCCGCGGTGCGCGCGCGGGCATGGCAGGCGGCGATGGCGGCCTGCAGCGCGTAGGGGCCGAGCGCGCCGCCCAGCGCTTCGGCGCGCGCCAGCGCCGCCAGGCCGCGGCGGATCAGCATCGGGTCCCAGCGTGCGCGGTTCTGGTCGAGCAGCAGCACCGGCTCGCCCGAGGCCCCCACGCGCGCGGCGGTGCGCGAGGCCTGGATTTCCATCAGCGCGACCAGCCCGTGCACCTCGGCTTCGCCGGGCACCAGCTCGGCCACGATGCGGCCCAGGCGCAGCGCCTCGTCGCACAGCGCGGGGCGCATCCAGTCGTCGCCGGCGGTGGCCGAGTAGCCTTCATTGAAGATCAGGTAGAGCACCTCGAGCACCGAGGCCAGCCGGGCCTCGAGCTCGTGGCGGCGCGGCACCTCGAAGGGCACGCGCGCCTCGGCCAGCGTGCGCTTGGCACGCACGATGCGCTGCGCCACGGTGGCCTCGGGCACGAGAAAGGCGCGCGCGATCTCGTCGGTCGTGAGGCCGCCCATCAGCCGCAGGGTGAGCGCCACGCGCGCCTCGGTCGAGAGCACCGGATGGCAGGCGGTGAACACCAGGCGCAGCAGGTCGTCGCCGATGTCGTCGTCGAGCGCCGCATCCACCGCCTGCGCGAAATCGGCCTGGGCCATGGCGTGCAGCGCGTCGAGCTCGCGGCCGATCTCGGGCGCCTTGCGCTCGGCCAGCTGCACATGGCGCAGGCGGTCGAGGGCGCGGTGCTTGGCCACCTGCGTGAGCCAGGCGGCGGGGTTGTCGGGCACGCCGTCGACGGGCCACTGCTCGAGCGCGGCCACCAGCGCGTCCTGCGCCAGCTCTTCGGCCAGGCCCACATCGCGCACCTTGCGCGCGAGCGCGGCGATGATCTTCGCGGACTCGATGCGCCAGACCGCCTCGATGGCGCGGTGGATGGCGGCGGTGTCTGGTCCGCTGCTCACACGGCCTCGCTGCGGCCCCGCGGGCCGGATAGCATGCGGCCATGACACCACGCCTCGTCTTGTGGAGCCTGGGTTTCGCGTTCGGCCTCGCCTGCGGCGGCGTCCGGGCGGACGACCTCGCCGTGGAACGCAACAGCCTGGGCATGGCCTTCGTGCGATTGCCGGCCGGCGAATTCCTCATGGGCAGCGACGAGGCGCCCGACGCGCTGGCTCGCGACTACCCGCAGTTGCCCAAGGAGCGCTTCACGCAGCTGGCCGACGAAGGGCCGGTGCACAAGGTGCGCATCACGCGGGCGTTCTGGATGGGGCAGCACGAGGTGACGGTGGGGCAGTTCCGGCGCTTTCTCGAAGCCTCGGGCCACGTGCCCGAATCGGTGGCCGACGGCACCGGCGGCTACGGCTGGCGCGCCGACTACGACCCCGCCACCACGCAGCGCGGCGACGCCTTCGAGGGCCGCGACCCGCGCTACTCGTGGCGCAACCCGGGCTTCGCGCAGGGCGACGACCACCCGGTGGTCAACGTGAGCTGGAACGACGCGCAGGCGCTGGCCGCCTGGCTGAGCAAGACGGAAGGCCGGCGCTACCGCCTGCCGACCGAGGCCGAGTGGGAGTACGCCTGCCGCGCCGGCACGCGCACGCGCTACAGCACGGGGGACGATCCGGCCACGCTGCTGCGCGGGGCCAACGTGTTCGACACGCGCAGCGCCGCGCATTGGCCGCGATGGCGCGCGATGGCGCTCGCGGGCGACGACGGTTTTGCCTTCACCGCCCCGGTCGGCAGCTTCGCGCCGAACGCCTGGGGCCTCTACGACATGCACGGCAATGCGTGGGAGTGGGTGGCCGACTGGCATGGCGACGAATACTACGCGCGCTCACCGGCCGACGACCCCCAGGGCCCCGCCACGGGCACCGTGCGCGTGCGCCGCGGGGGCTCCTGGCACACCTGGGCCTTCTATGCCCGCTCGTCGTACCGCAACTGGAATGCGCCGGACACGCGCTACACGCTGGTGGGCATCCGGCTGGTGCGGGAAGACTAGAGTCGGCTCACTTCTTCAGCGTCTGCTGCATCGACGTGAACTCGCTCGCCACGTCCTGCACCTCGGGCGAGAAGTCCTCCATCTCCTGAACCTGGCGGATCTCGATGACCTCATCTTCGCTGCCCGGGCAGCGGCTCGCCCATTCGATGGCCTCGGCGCGCGAGGCGACATCGATCAGCCAGTAGCCGCCCAGCACTTCCTTGGCCTCGGCGAAGGGGCCGTCGACCACCTTCGGCTTGCCGCCCGGAAAGCTCACGCGCGCGCCCATCGACGGCGGGTGCAGGCCCTCGCAGCCGATCAGCACGCCGGCCTTCTGCAGGGACTCGTTGAAGGCCATCATCGACCCCACGCGTTCGACGTCGTCAGGCACGGTGCCGGGCGCCGCGCTTTCGTAGCCGTGGGGAATCATCAGCAGCATGAATCGCATGATCGTTTCTCCTTCGAGGAATGGACGGGTTTCAACGGCCGGCCTTGGCAGCGGACTCGGTGCGCAAGCGGTCTTCCTGGGCCAGCAGCTCGGGCGTCATGGCCTCGCCGAAATCGGTGGCCTCGAAGACTTGGCGGATCTCGATCTCGCCTTCCTGGAACGGGCTGCGCTTGATCCACTCGATGGCCTCTTCCTTCGACTTGACCTGCAGCAGCCAGAAGCCGGCGAGCAGTTCCTTGGTCTCGGTGAAGGGGCCGTCGATGACGGTGCGCTTCTTGCCTTCGCAGCGCACGCGGGCGCCCTTGGCCGACGGGTGCAGCCCCTCGCCCGCCAGCAGCACGCCGGCCTTGACCAGCTCCTCGTTGAACCGGCCCATCTCGGTGAGGATCTCGGTGCTCGGCATCACGCCGGCTTCGGAATCCTTGCTCGCCTTGACCAGAACCATGAATCGCATGTCGTTTCTCCTGAAAGTGGGTGGGGATCGGGAGACGCCGGAGTCTGCGTGCTCCTGTTCACACGTCGCGCGAGCGGGCCACGGATCGACACGGCCGCATCGATCTGCTTGTAATTTTGTGTTTCAGAGATAGCCGCAGAACCGCAGCACGTGGCCGTCGGGTTCACGGATCGCGAATTCGCGCAGGCCCCAGGGCTGGGACGTGGGCGGCTCGATGATGGTCACGCCGCGCTTCACGTAGGCGGCATGCAGGCCGTCGATGTCCTTGCCGACGTGGATCACGATTTCGCCGCGCCAGGGCCGGGCCTCACGGCTGCCGCATTGCCACAGGCGCAGGTACACGGGGTCGCCATAGCTGCGGTCGCCCTTCATCACGCGGGCGTAGCTGGGGGGTTCGCCGGCGATGAAGTCGATCTCGAACCCCAGCACCTCGGAAAACCAGCGCGCGGCGCGCGAGACGTCGGACACCGGCAGCACCGGCTGCACGCCGTGGAATTCGTGCAGCGTGCCCAGGTCGGGCGCCGCGCTCACGCCGGTGCGGGTGTCGGTCATGGCGTTGGGGCTGTTGTGGCGGGTCAGTTGGCCAGGCGCCGCAGCAGCGCCACGCGCTCGGCGATCGCGTCGATGTCGAGCGCGTCTTCGGCGTTGGCGAGGTAGGTTTCGAGGTCGCGCACGGCCAGCGCCGCATGGCCCTGCTCGCCATGCGCCACGCCGCGGTCGCGATGCTCGCCCCAAGCGGTGGGCAAGAGGGCAATGAGGCGGTTCTGCACCGCGATGTAGCGCGGCCAGTCTTCCTGGGCGTGGTGCACTTCCTTCAGGTTGCGCAGCATGCGCGCGATGATCTCGCGCGGGCTCGCGGGCTGCAGATACAGGCCCAGCGGCACGTCGAACTCGCCGACCAGCCCGTTGCCGCGCTTGTAGGGCTCGAGCCGCTCGCCCAGCTCTTCGCGCGAGAGCGACTTGCCGGTGAACGGGTCGATCACGACCTGCCCCTTGGGCAGCGTGACCTTGACCATGAAATGCCCCGGGAAGCTGATGCCGCGCGTCTGCAGGCCCAGGCCCTGCGCCAGCTCCATCCACAGCACGGCCAGCGAGATCGGAATGCCGCGGCGGGTGCGCAGCACGGCGTTCAGGTAGCTGTTGTCGGGGTCGTAGTAGTCGTTGACGTTGCCGCCGAAATTCAGGTCGCTGAAGAAGAACTGGTTCAGTGCGCGCAGCCGGGCCAGCGGCGCGGCGTCGGCCGGCAGGCGGCGCTTGAGGCGCGCTAGCAGCTGGTCGACGTCGCCCAGCACCTGCTGCACGTCGAGTTCGGGGTATTCGTCCTGCGCGATGCTGGCGGCCGCTTCGAGCAGCGGAAAGTGGTCATCGCTGCCGACCAGCGACTCGAAATATTCCAGTGCCGTGGGAACCTGGTAGCTGAACGTCATATGGCTTTGTAGAGGAGCCCGCGGGGAGCGTCAAGGCAGTGTTTTCCGGCTCGCCAACGGCGCTTCAGCGGCGCATGAAACTGCGCAGGCGCACGCCTGCGGCGGTGAGCACGGCGAAATAGAGCAGCGCGGCGCCGGCGATGAGCGCGGCCAGAAGGCCGATGCGGTGCAGGCGCTGCGCGCGCAGGCCGACCCAGTCGAAATAGTGCGCGCCCCACGCCAGCAAAACCGCCAGCACCACGGTGCCCAGCAGCACCTGCAGCGCAAACTTGCCCCAGCCGGGCTCGGGCGTGTAGCTGCCGCGGCGGATCAGGCCGATCAGCAGCCACAGCGCGTTGACCAGCGCGCCGATGCCGATGGTCAGCGTCAGCGCCGCGTGCTGCAGCAGCGGCACCAGGAAGAAGTTGAGCACCTGCGTGAACACCAGCACCGTCACGGCGATCAGCATGGGCGTGCGCGTGTCGTGTTTGGCGTAGTAGCCGGGCGCGAGCACCTTCACCGCCACGAGGCCGACCAGCCCCACGCCGTAGCCCATGAGCGCCACGGTGGTGCGGCCCACGTCCTCGCCGGTGTAGGCGCCGTTGTGGAACAGCACGGCCACCAGCGGCTTGGCGAACAGCAGCAGCGCCACCGCGCACGGCGCCGCCAGCAGCACGACGAGGCGCAGGCCCCAGTCGAGCAGCGAGGAGTAGCGCGCGTCGTCCTTGGCGGCGCGGGCGCCCGCGAGTTGCGGCATCAGCACCACGCCCAGCGCCACGCCGAGCATGGCGGTCGGGAATTCCATCAGCCGGTCGGCGTTGGTGACCCAGGTCACGCTGCCGGTGGCCAGGTGCGAGGCGATCTGCGTGTTGATGAGCAGCGAGATCTGCGCCACGCTCACGCCCAGCAGCGCCGGCAGCATGAGCTTCATGACCTTGCGGGTGGTCGGATCGGTCCACGCGGCGCGCAGCGCCTTGAAGCTGGCGCCGATGCGCGGCATCAACCCCAGCGCGCGCAGCGCCGGAATCTGCAGGGCCAGCTGCAGCACGCCGCCGACCATCACGCCCACGCACTGGGCGTAGATCGGCTCGATGCCGTAGCGGCGGAACAGCGGCGCGCCGATGGAGATCGACAGGATCAGCGCGATGTTGAGCAGCACCGGCGACGCCGCCGGCACCGCGAACTTGCGCCAGGTGTTGAGGATGCCGCCCGCCAGCGCCACCAGCGACATGAAGCCGATGTAGGGGAACATCCAGCGCGTCATGACCACGGCGGCGTCGAAGCCCTGCAGGCCGCTGGCCATGGCCCAGACCAGCAGCGGCGCGCCGGCCACGCCGGCCACGCACAGCACCACCAGGGCCCAGGTCAGCAGCGTGGCGACGTGGTCGACCAGCTCCCGGGCGCCCTCCTGCCCCGCCTCGGTCTTGCGCGCGGCCAGCACCGGCACGAAGGCCTGGCTGAAGGCGCCTTCACCGAACACGCGGCGAAACAGGTTGGGGATGCGAAAGGCGACGTTGAAGGCGTCGGTGAGCGCGCTGACGCCGAACACCGAGGCAAACAGCACGTCGCGCACGAGGCCCGTGATCCGCGAAGCGAGGGTCAGCAGGGAGACGGTGGAGGCGGATTTGAACAGGGACACGGGGGCGAGTGTAGGGCTGCGAAAGGTGGCAAAAGCAGGCAATTCGGCAAAAACCGGAACCCGGCCTATAATGGAGGGCTTTGCTGCATCATCCTCAGACACCTAAGGAACACTAAATATGGCATCCGCCAAGCCCAAGAAGAAGAACCCGCGCCTCGCGTCGGGCCGCAAACGCGTCCGCCAGGACGTCAAGCTCAACGCTGCGAACACCTCGCTGCGCTCCAAATACCGTACCGCTGTCAAGAACGTCGAAAAGGCTGTTCTGGCTGGCGACAAGACCAAGGCAAGCGAACTGTTCGCGAAGGCCCAGAGCATCGTCGACACCGTCGCCGACAAGGGCATCTTCCACAAGAACAAGGCCGCCCGCGACAAGAGCCGCCTGTCGGCCAAGGTCAAGGCCCTCGCCCTGGCGCCTGAAAAGGCCGCCGCCTGACACCTGTCAGGCAAGCCCGGACCGGAATTCTCCGGTCCGCCGTTTGATCGGGGTGCGCTGCAGCAAGCAAAAGTGAAAAACCGCCTTCGGGCGGTTTTTTCATGGGCGCTCAAAAAGCATCCAGGCGCGAGCAACCCGCGCAGAAAAGAAAAAGGCCTGGAAGTCAGGCCTTTTTGGGAGGGGGTGGCGTGTCCGCCGGGTCGGGCACCAGGCAGGCCTCGGCCACCTGCAGGTTGTTGTCTTTGGCGAAGTTCACGCAGAAGTCCCAGGCCATGGGCTCGGCGTCGCGCAGGGCGCGGTTCACCACCACGCATTTCACGCCGTTGATGGTCGTGGGAATGCACCAGGGCGAGTAGCTCAGGTGGCTGCCCGGGTAGGCGCCGCCGGGGCGGAAGGAGCACATGACGCCGGCGAGGCGTTCGGCCCAGTCGCTGGGACGAAAAGTGCGGCCATCGTGGGTGATGCCCTGGATGAAGATTTCTTTGGCGTTGGGGGAAATCATCGTGAAGTGAGGCGACCGGAACAGGTGCTGCGGTGCAGCAAGCGATTGTATCCGGGGCCCTTTTTGCATCCTGAATGGGGGGCATTGCTGTGATGCGGAATCCTCAACGAAGCCGTCAAACCGCACGCCTAGAATTCGCGTTCCCTATCTGGAGAACCGAATGAGCGCCACCGCCCAGCAACCCACCTCGCCCCACGTCATGAACACCTACGGTCGCCTGCCGATCGCGCTGTCGCACGGCCAGGGCTGCCGAGTCTGGGACACCACGGGCAAGGCCTACCTCGACGGCCTGGGCGGCATCGCCGTCAACACGCTGGGCCACAACCACCCCGAGCTGGTGCCCGCCCTGCAAGACCAGCTGACCAAGCTGATCCACAGCTCCAACTACTACCACGTGACCGGCCAGGAACAGCTCGCCACCAAGCTCACCGAGCTGTCGGGCCTGACCAACGCCTTCTTCTGCTGCACCGGCCTGGAAGCCAACGAAGCGGCCCTGAAGCTGGCCCGCAAGTACGGCCACGACAAGGGCATCGAGCGCCCCGAGATCGTCGTCTACGAAGCCGCCTTCCACGGCCGCAGCATCGCCACGCTGTCGGCCACCGGCAACCCCAAGGTGCAGGCCGGCTTCGGCCCGCTGGTCGAAGGCTTCATCCGCGTGCCGCTGAACGACATCGAGGCGCTCAAGAAGGCCACCGAAGGCAACCCCAACGTGGTCGCCGTGTTCTTCGAAACCATCCAGGGCGAAGGCGGCATCAACCCGATGCGCGTCGACTACCTCAAGCAGGTGCGCCAGCTGTGCGACGAGCGCGACTGGCTCATGATGATCGACGAAGTGCAGTGCGGCATGGGCCGCACCGGCAAGTGGTTCGCCCACCAGTGGGCGGGCATCAAGCCTGACGTGATGCCGCTGGCCAAGGGCCTGGGCTCGGGCGTGCCGATCGGCGCCGTCGTGGCCGGCCCCAAGGCCGCCAACATCTTCGGACCGGGCAACCACGGCACCACCTTCGGCGGCAACCCGCTGGCCATGCGCGCCGGTGTGGAAACCATCCGCATCATGGAAGAGCACAAGCTGCTCGAGAACGCCGCCACCGTCGGCGCCCACCTGAAGGCTGCGCTGGAACGCGAAATCGGCAGCCTGCCCGGCGTGAAGGAGATCCGCGGCCAGGGCCTGATGCTGGGCATCGAGCTCGACCGGCCCTGCGGCGCAATCCTGAACCGCGCCTGCGACGCCGGCCTGCTGCTGAGCGTCACGGCCGACAAGGTGATCCGCCTCGTGCCGCCGCTCATCCTGAGCATTGCCGAGGCCGACGAGATCGTTGCGATTCTCGCGCCGATCGTCAAAACCTTCCTCTCGGAGCCCGTTGCGCAATGACGACCGCCGCCGCACCGAACGCCCTGCGCCACTACCTGCAGTTCTCGGACCTCACGGCCGACGAGTACGTCTACCTCTTCGATCGCATGGCGATCATCAAGAAGAAGTTCAAGACCTACGAAAAGCACCAGCCGCTGGTCGACCGCACGCTGGCCATGATCTTCGAGAAGGCCAGCACGCGCACCCGCGTGAGCTTCGAGGCCGGCATGTACCAGCTCGGCGGCAGCGTGGTGCACCTGACCACCGGCGACAGCCAGCTGGGCCGCGCCGAGCCCATCGAGGACAGTGCCAAGGTCATCAGCCGCATGGTCGACCTGGTGATGATCCGCACCTACGAGCAGACCAAGATCGACGCCTTCGCCGCGCACTCGCGCGTGCCCGTCATCAACGGCCTGACCAACGAGTTCCACCCCTGCCAGATCCTGGCGGACATCTTCACCTACATCGAGCACCGCGGCTCGATCCAGGGCAAGACGGTGGCGTGGGTGGGCGACGGCAACAACATGGCCAACACCTGGCTGCAGGCCGCCGAGATCCTGGGCTTCACCGTGCACGTGAGCACGCCCAGCGGCTACGAGGTCGACCAGTCGATCGCCGGCATCCGCTCGGGCGACAGCTACAAGGTCTTCAAGGACCCGATGGAAGCCTGCCGCGGCGCCGACCTCGTCACCACCGACGTGTGGACCAGCATGGGCTACGAGGCCGAGAACGAGGCGCGCCGCAAGGCCTTCGCCGACTGGTGCGTCGACGAGGACATGATGCGCATCGCCCAGACCGACGCCCTCTTCATGCACTGCCTGCCCGCGCACCGCGGCGAGGAAGTGCAGGCCGAGGTCATCGACGGCCCGCAGTCGGTCGTGTGGGACGAGGCCGAGAACCGCCTGCACGCGCAGAAGGCGCTGATGGAGTTCCTGCTGCTCGGCAGGCTCTGACACGCACCCCACCGCTGACCCACCCAGGCGCCGCATGGAGCTGATGAACCGCTACCTGCCGCGCTACCAGTTCGCGGAGACGCACAGCCTCCACGTGCCCGCGCCGCCCGCGCACGTGCTCGACGTGGCGGCCCGGCCCGAGATCACCGACGACCCCGTGGCTCGCAGCCTGATCGCGCTGCGCGAACTGCCGAACCGGCTGGCCAGCCGGCTCGGGCTGGCCGCCCCCACGCTACGCCAGCGCGAGGCTTTCGGCTTTGCCGACTTCACGCCGCTGGGGCGCGACGGCGAGCGCGAACTGGCCTTCGGCCTGGCCGGCCGCTTCTGGCGCTTCGACTACGGCCTGGTCCCGCTGGCCGACGGCCCGGCCTTCGCCGCGCTCGACGCCACGGGCCTGGCCAAGCTGGTGCTTCACTTCACGGCCGAGCCCGAAGGCACAGGCACGCGGCTCACCACGCGCACCCGGGTCTGGTGTGGCAATGCCGCCGCGCAGCGCCGCTTCACCGCCTACTGGCTGCTGATCCGTCCCGCGAGCGGGCTGATCCGTCGCCGCATGCTGCAGCGCGTGCGTGACGCCGCGCTGCTCGCCCCATGAATCCCTGCCAGACCTGCGGCGCCTGCTGCGCCAGCTACCGCGTCGACTTCAGCGTGCACGAGCTCGACGACCATGGCGGCCGCGTGCCCTCGGGCCTGGCGGTCGACGTGAACGACGCCCTGTGCCGCATGCGCGGCACCGACCACACGCCGCCGCGTTGCGCCGCGCTCACCGGCAAGATCGGCCAATCGGTGGCTTGCGGCATCTACGAATGGCGGCCCAACCCCTGCCACGAGCTGCAGGCCGGCAGCGACGCCTGCCAGCGCGCGCGCCTGCGGCATGGGCTGCCGATGCTGTCCGACGAGCTGCACTGACGGCCCAGAAGGTGTGAAGAAACCGTAGCGAGCGCCCCGAGGTCGCATCGAGGACCGGAACCGTACACGCGTACGGTGAGGACCGCAGATGCGAGATCGGGGCGCGCAGTAGGTTTATTCACACCTTCTCAGGCCACGGGCACCGGCAGCCCACCGAGTTGCCCCTTGAACTCCTGCAGCGAGAAATGCGTCTGCACATGGCGCACGCCCGGCAGCCGGTGCAGCTTGCGCTGCAGCAGGTCGGAATACGCGTCGAGGTCCTTCGCGACCACCACGAGGATGAAATCCGCCGGCCCCGAGATGCCGTGGAACATCACCACCTCGGGAATGGCGCACACCGCGTCCTCGAAGGCGCGCGACGAGATCTCGGTCTGGTGGTCGATGCCGACCATCACGAAGGCCAGCACGCCGAAGCCCAGCGCGCGCCGGTTCAGGCCCGCGTGGTAGCCGCCGATCACGCCGTCGTCCTCCAGCTTCTTCACCCGGCGCCAGCACGGCGACTGCGACAGGTGCGCCATCTGCGCCAGCTCGCCCGAGGTCAGGCGGGCGTTGTCCTGCAGCGCGCGCAGCAGCTGGAGGTCGGTTCGGTCGAGGTCGGCTTGCATGATCTGTTCTCCATTTCCTGTCGATTGAATAGATTATTCAATCTTTCGATGATTGATGGATAACTTCTCGACTCAAGGCAGTCACTGCGCATAGCATTCGACACCCGCCGGCCCCTTGTGGAGCGACTCCAACCGGCCCACACTGCCCTTTTTCTTCCTTCGCCCTGCCGCCCGCCATGACCGCCCCGCTCCGACTCTGGGACATTTCCGCCCCCGTGCACGCCGGCAGCCCGGTGTTCCCGGGCGACACGCCGTATTCGCAGCAGTGGTGCGCCACCATCGGCCCCGGCTGCCCGGTCAACGTGAGCGCGATCACGCTGTCGCCGCACGTGGGCACCCATGCCGACGCGCCGCTGCACTACGCGCCCGAAGGCCAGACCATCGGCCAGGTCGATCTCACGCCCTTCCTCGGCCCGTGCCGCGTGATCCATGCGATCGGCCGCGGCCCGCTGGTTACCTGGGAGCACATCGCGCATGCCGTGAACGACACGCTGCCCCCGCGCGTGCTCGTGCGCACCTACCCGGCCATGCCCGTCGACCGCTGGGACCCGCAGCTCGCGGCGTACGCGCCCGCCACCGTCGAGCGCCTGGCGGCCATGGGCGTGAAGCTCATCGGCATCGACACCGCCAGCATCGACCCGGCCGACAGCAAGACGCTCGACAGCCACCAGCGCATCCGCCACCTCGACCTGCGCGTGCTCGAGAACCTCGTGCTCGACGACGTGCCCGAGGGCGACTACGAACTCATCGCGCTGCCGCTCAAGCTGACGAGCGCCGATGCCTCCCCCGTGCGCGCCGTGCTGCGCGAACTTCCCCGCTGAAACCCTCCCTTCCATGACGACGACCCTCGCCGACTGCCGCGCCCTCGACGCGCAAGACCCGCTGCGCGCCCTGCGCGACCAATTCACCCTGCCCGAGGGCGTGCTCTACCTCGACGGCAACTCGCTCGGCGTGCTGCCCAAGGCCGCGCCCGCGCGCATCGCCGAGGTGGTGGCCAAGGAATGGGGCGAAGGCCTGATCCGCTCGTGGAACACCGCGAGCTGGTTCGACCTGCCGCAGCGCCTGGGCGACAAGGTGGCCCGCCTGATCGGCGCCGCGCCGGGCGAAGTGGTGTGCACCGACAGCACCTCCGTCAATCTCTACAAGGTGCTGTTCGCGGCGCTCTCGCAGCAGAAGGCAAGCGGCCGCAAGCTGGTGGTGAGCGAGCGCAGCAACTTCCCCACCGACCTGTACATCGCCGAATCGCTGTGCCGTGAGCGCGGCTTCACGCTGAAGCTCATCGATGCGAGCGAATTGCCCACTGCGCTGACCGACGAAGTCGCCGTGCTCATGCTCACGCACGTCAACTACCGCACCGGCGCCATGCACGACATGAAGGCCGTCACCGCCGCCGCGCACGCCGCGGGCGCGCTCACCGTGTGGGACCTGGCGCACAGCGCCGGCGCCGTGCCCGTGGCGCTCAACGACAGCGGCGCCGACTACGCGATCGGCTGCGGCTACAAGTACCTCAACGGCGGCCCCGGCGCGCCCGCTTTTGCCTGGGTGAACACCAAGCACGCGGGCCAGTTCGAACAGCCGCTGTCGGGCTGGTGGGGCCACGCGGCGCCCTTCGAGTTCACGCCGCACTACCGCCCTGCCCCAGGCGTCGGCCGCTACCTGTGCGGCACGCAACCGGTCATCGCCTTGGCCGGCCTCGAATGCGGGCTCGACACCGTGCTCGCCGCCGAAGCCTTCAACGGCACCGGCGGTGCGATGGCCGCGCTGCGCACCAAGTCGCTCGCGCTCACTGACCTGTTCATCCGCCTGGTCGAAGAGCGCTGCGCCGGCCAGGGCCTGTCGCTCGTCACGCCTCGCGACCACGCGCTGCGCGGCTCGCAGGTGTGCCTCAGCCGCGAGGAAGGCGCCTACGCCATCGTGCAGGCGCTGATCGCGCGCGGCGTGATCGGCGACTACCGCGCCGGCGATTCGCAGATGCCCGACATCCTGCGCTTCGGCTTCACGCCGCTGTATGTCGGCTTCGAGGACGTGTGGCACTCGGTCGAACACCTCGTGCAGGTGCTCGAGACCGGCGAGTGGCGACGCGCTGAATTCAACCGCAAGAACGCAGTGACATGAGCACCGACAACGACAACAACAAGACCCCCGAGTCCATCGTCCACGAAGAGAAGGCGCAGCTGGACTTCAGCAAGTCCATGAGCTACGGCGACTACCTGCACCTCGACGAGATCCTGAACGCGCAGCATCCGCTGTCACCCGCGCACGACGAGATGCTGTTCATCGTGCAGCACCAGACCAGCGAGCTCTGGATGAAGCTCATGCTGCACGAGCTGCACGCCGCCGTGCAGTGCATCGCGCAAGAGCGCCTGCCTGACGCCTTCAAGATGCTCGCGCGCGTGAGCCGCATCATGGAACAGCTGGTGAGCGCATGGACCGTGCTCTCGACCATGACGCCGCCCGAGTACACGGCGATGCGCCCCTACCTCGCCAACTCCAGCGGCTTCCAGAGCGCGCAGTACCGCTGCATCGAGTTCCTGCTCGGCAACAAGAACGCCGCCATGCTCAAGCCCCACGCCCACCGCGCCGACCTGCTCGCGCAGGTGGACGCGGCCTACCGCGCGCCCTCGCTGTACGACGAATCGCTGCGCCTGCTCGCACGCCACGGCCTGCCCGTGCCCGCCGACCGCCTGGAGCGCGACTGGACCCAGCCCTACGAATCGAGCGACGGCGTCGAGGCCGCCTGGCTCACGGTCTACCGCAACCCGCACGACCACTGGGACCTGTACCAGCTGGGCGAAAAACTCACCGACCTCGAAGACGCCTTCCGCCTCTGGCGCTTCCGCCACGTGACCACCGTGGAGCGCGTGATCGGATTCAAGCGCGGCACCGGCGGCACGGGCGGCGTGAGCTACCTGCGCAAGATGCTCGACGTGGTGCTGTTCCCCGAGATCTGGAAGCTGCGCACCGATCTGTAGTGCGTCATGCAGGGGCTTGCAGCAGCCCCGGGCGAACGAGGGTTGCTCCCTCGGCGCAAAGCGCTACATTTTGGAGAACACGGAGGCCGCTGCCATGAACAACAACACCTCGTTCTCTGCCGAAGAGCTCTCCACCCTGCGCGAACATGGCGTCGTGCTGTTCGCCGACCGCGTGATCTTCGACGCGCAACCGCCGATGCCGCAGCAGCAGATCGATGCGGTGCAGGCGTTGTGCGCCGGCCCGCTGCCCGAGGCGCTGGTCGCGCTGTGGCAGCACACGGCGGGCGGGCGCCTCGACTACGACCTGGCGTTGCCGATGAACGGCAATGTCGAGAGCGTCAGCTGGTCGGAGCTGTTCTGGGACGGCAGCGACGGCTACCGCGACCTGCAAGGCTGGATCGAGCACGAACAGGAACTCGCCGAGGAAGCGGCCGAAGACAGCGGCACGCCCTGGAGCGGCAAGCTCACGCACCTGCCCTTCGGCGGCTTCGAGTACTGCGACCGCGTCTACGCGGTGGTCGAGCCCGGCGCCGCGCACGGCCAGGTCATCGCGTGGAAGCAGGGCCTGCCACCGGCCTGGACCCACGCGTTGCACGAAGACGGCCTGAGCCCCGTCGCGGCCGACCTGTACGGCGCCTTCGCGGCGCTGCATCTCGACGAAGACCCGCTGGCGCCGACGGGTGACTACTTCTCGGGGCAGGCGCTGCTCGCCTACCTCGACGACCGCCACGAAGGCTACGGGCTGGACCTCGACCTGATGGACAAGCTGGTCACCTTCTATTGCCGCGCCATCGTCGACTGGCGCACGCCACTGGCCGACGGCACGCTGCGCCATCACCCGGCGCTCGCACGCGCGGCGCTGCGCCACGCGATTGCCACCGACGACGCTGCGCTGGTCGCCGAACTTGCCGCCGCAGGCCTGAACTTCGAAGGGCCGCATGAAGGCAGTGCACTCGCCACCGACGTGGCCGTGGGACACAGCGCCTTCGCCGCCGCGGCAGCACTGGTGCGCGCAGGCGCGCCGGTGGCATCCGACGTGCTGCGCAACATCGACGGTCAGATCTCGCCCGAACTCACGCGCGCCCTGCTGGACAACGGCGCCGAGCCGACCGTGGCGGCCATCGTGAAGTGCGCGGCCTGCGGCGCGCCCGCCAGCGCGCACCTGATCGCCGACGCCTGCACGCAGATCGGCATCGACGTGCCGCCGGCCTTCGTGGCGGATCGCGATGCGATGCTGGTCGAGCTGGAAACCACGCTGGCGCAGATGCGCGATGGGACGCATGGGCATTACCTGGGGCAGGAAGGTCTCGCGGAGCGCATCGAGCACTTGCAGACGTTCCGGCTCTGACTTTTTTCGGGGCGACGCTCACGCCGACGGGGAGCCTTGCTCCGCGAATGTCCCCCGGCCTGCGGCCTCCTCCTTGATTTCGCTGCGCAAGGCACCCCATCGGCGTGAGCGTGATGCGCAGCGGTCGTTGATCGGCGAGCACCAGCAGCATGTCTTGTGCCCAGGACACTGGGTGCTTCCCGCAGCGAAATCAAGGAGGAGGGGCGAAGCCCCGGGGGACATTCGCGGAGGGAAGTACCCGGTGGCCTGGGCACGCGCCCTGAATCAGCCGCCGTACAGCCAGGGCTGATCGAGCAACCGGGACCCCAACAAGCGCATCGCCATGTCGCGCCCGAAGCGCACAGCACCCGTGGCATGAAAGATCTCGCCATTGCGACGCGCCCTCGCCTGCACCTGCGCATTGCGTTCCCAGCGCGCCTCGGCATAGCGCGCGAACGCAGCCGGCACACCCAACGCCGAGGCATCGCCCAAGGCATCCGCCAACGCGACCGCATCTTCGATCGCCATGCCCGCCCCTTGCGCAAGGTACGGCACCATCGGATGCGCAGCATCACCCACCAGCGCGACGCGCTCATGCGCCATGTCGCCAGGACCGGCCACGGGCGCGCGATCGCTCAGCGTCCAGGCGCGCCAACTCGGCATCGCATCGAGCAATGACTGAAGGCTCGCACAGCTGCGACCCATCGCCTGCTTCAGTGCCACAAGGCTGCTGGCCTGGTCCCAATCGCGCGCATCGCCAGCCGGTGCGGATTCGGCAATCACGACGACGTTGAGCGCGTCCCCCGCGCGCACCGGGTACGCGACCGCATGCAAACGCGGCCCGAGCCACACATCGACGCGCGAACGACGCAGCGCCACAGGCAGGTCAGCCTGACGCACCAACGCACGCCAGGCCGTGTGGCCCGTCACGCGCGGCGGCGCTTCGGCGGATTCGGATTCGAGTTGCGCCCGCACCAGGCTCCACAGACCGTCGGCCCCCACCAGCGCCTCGCCCTCCCACGCACGCGCGTCGGTGCTCGAAACGCAGACGAGGTCGTCGCTGGTCTCGACCTGCCGGATGCGCGCGGCCGTGACCAGCGAGCCCGTGCCTTGCGCGCGCACGGCATCGAGCAGCAGCGTGTGCAGGTCGGCGCGGTGCACGCAGCAGTACGGCGCGCCGTAGCGCTGCTGCATGGCATCGCCCAGCGGCATGCGGGCCAGTTCGGCGCCGCTGCCGGCGCTGTGGACCACCAGCGCCTCGGGGCGCGCCGCAATGGCTGCGAGGCCGCGGCCGAGGTCGAGTTGGTGAAGGCGGCGGGTGGCGTTGGGGCCGAGCTGCACGCCGGCGCCGATTTCGCCGAACTCGGCGGCCTGTTCGAAGACGTCGGCGCGGTGCTTGGCGCGGGACAGCGCCAGCGCCGTGGCCAGCCCCCCGATCCCGCCCCCGGCGACGAGGATGTGCGCGGGCATCGGACTCAGCGTCCGGTGCTGGGCGTGGTGGAAGTCAGCGCGGGGCTGCTGTGGCTGTCGGCCGGGTCGGCGCCAGCGGGTTTCTTGGGGGCACAGCTGCCGCAGCTGTCGCACGAGCCGCAGCCCGAGGTCTTGGCCAGCGAGGCGGCGAGTTGATCGGCGCGGGCCTGATCGATGAGGCCCGCGCGCTGCGTGCCGGCCGCAAACTTGCGCGCGGCGCCACGGCGCCAGCCGGCAGGCATCCAGCGCCAGACCGCGTAGAGCGCGGCGGCCGCGACGATCAATCCGACGATCAGTTGCTGTGTCATGTCTTCTTCAACCCTTTCCCTGTGGTTTTACCCCGCGCCGAAAGCGAGTGCAATGCGATAGGTCAAGAAGCATGCCACGTATGCCAGGGCGAATAAGTAGCCCGCCATGATCCACACGTATTTCCACGAGCCGGTTTCGCGCTTGACGGCCGCCAGCGTCGAGATGCACTGCGGCGCGAACACGTACCAGACCAGCAGCGACAGCGCGGTCGCCAGCGACCAGCTTCCGGCGATGAGCGGCTCCAGCGCACTGGCCACGTCGTCGCCGGTGGCCGAGAGCGCATACACCGTGCCCAACGCGCCCACCGCGACTTCGCGTGCGGCCATGCCCGGCACCAGCGCGATGGAGATCTGCCAGTTGAAGCCGATGGGCGCGAAGATGTGCTCCAGCCCGCGGCCGATCATGCCGGCCAGGCTGTACTGGATGGCGGGGCCGGTCGCGCCTTCGGGTGGCGACGGGAAGGTCGACAGGAACCACAGCAGGATCGTGAGCGTGAGGATGATCGTGCCGACACGCTGGATGAAGATCCAGGCCCGCTCGTACAAACCCAGCAGCAGGTTGCGCGGGTTCGGCCAGCGGTAAGCCGGCAGCTCCATCAGGAGCGGCGAGTGCCGCGTGCTGTCGCGAAAGCGCTTCATCACCCAGGCCACGGCCATCGCCGAGACGATGCCGAACACATACAGCGCGAACAGCACCACGCCCTGCAGGTTGAAGATGCCGCCCACCTCGCGCGCCGGAATGAAGGCCGCGATGAGCAGCGCATACACCGGCAGCCGCGCCGAGCAGGTCATGAGCGGCGCGATCATGATGGTCGTGATGCGGTCGCGCCAGTTGCTGATGGTGCGCGTGGCCATCACGCCCGGAATGGCGCAGGCAAAGCTCGACAGCAGCGGAATGAACGAGCGGCCCGACAGGCCCACGGTGCCCATCAGGCGGTCGAGCAGGAAGGCCGCGCGCGGCAGGTAGCCGGAGTCTTCGAGCGCCAGGATGAACAGGAACAGGATCAGGATCTGCGGCAGGAACACGATCACACCGCCCACGCCCGCGATCACGCCGTCGACCAGCAGGCTCTGCAGCATGCCTTCGGGCATGTGCGTCTTGATGAGGTTGCCCAGCCCTTCGGTGCCGGCCTTGATGGCGTCCATCGGCACGTTGGCCCAGCTGAACACGGCCTGGAACATCAGGAACATGGTGACCGCCAGCACCAGCATGCCCCACACCGGGTGCATCACGACGCGGTCGATGCGGTCGCTGGTGTCCAGGCTGCCCACGGGCTCCTTCACGGCCAGGCCGAGGATGCGGCGCACCTCGCGTTGCGTGGCGAGCACGTCGTCCAAGCCGGGTGCCTTCCAGGGCTGGGGCGCCGCGGCGGCGACCGGTGCGTCGAGCGCCTCGAGCAGGTTCTTCGCGCCGCCGGTGTGGACACCCACGGTCTCGATCACCGGCACGCCGAGTTCGCGCGAGAGCACGGCGGTGTCGACCGCGATGCCCTGCTTTTTGGCCATGTCGGTCATGTTGAGCGCCACCACCATCGGCAGGCCCAGCTGGCGGGCTTCGAGCACCAGCCGCAGGTTCAGGCGCAGGTTGGTGGCGTCGGTCACGCACACGAGCAGGTCGGGCAGCGCTTCCTGCGCCTGGCCGGTGACGATGTCGCGCGTGACGGCTTCGTCGGCGCTCAGCGCATTCAGGCTGTAGGCGCCCGGCAGGTCGAGCACGAACACACGGCGGCCGGTGGGCGTGCGAAGCGTGCCTTCCTTGCGCTCGACGGTCACGCCGGCGTAGTTGGCCACCTTCTGGCGGCTGCCGGTCAGCAGGTTGAACAGCGCGGTCTTGCCGCAGTTGGGGTTGCCCAGCAGCGCGATGCGCGCGGGCTGCGCGGTGGCGCCGAGACGGCCCGGCCCCTGGATGACGGCTTCAACCATGGTTCGCGGCCCCCGGCGTGACGTGGATCAGCGCGGCCTCGTGGCGGCGCAGCGCGAAGGTGGTGTGGCCCAGGCGCACGGCCAGCGGCTCGCGGCCCGGCGTGCCCGTGGCGACGATGCGCACGGCCTCGCCCGGCACGAAGCCGATTTCGGTCAGGCGCAGCACCAGCTCGCGGTCGTCCGCGCTGTCGGGGCGGGCCACGTCGAGCACGGTGGCCCACTGATGGGACGGAAGCTGGTCGAGGCTCAGCGCGGTGATGGTCGGCGCTGCGCCGAGGTCGTTGTTTCGCACGGTGGAGGTGCGCCCCCCGGAAACCCCGGGGCACGCCAGTAAGCAAAAGCCAGATGCTAGCAATTCTCACTCGCGAAAACCTGACCAACCCCAAAAAGTCCCGGGTCAGCCGGAAATGAGCGCGTCCCCCGGGGCCGGACTCAGTTCAATCCGAGCATGCCGCGCAGCTTGGACAGGTCTTCGGCCAGCGTGTTGACCCGCCCGGCCAGCATCTTGCGGTCGCGCTCGGTGAGCTTCGAATAGGTTTCGAAGCCGCCATCGGCCGTGCGGTACTTGGCCAGCGTGTCGAACACCACCTTGAAGTTGGCGTCGGCCTTCTCGGCGAACGGCTTGTCCTGCTTCACGACCAGCGGGCGCAGCAGCTCGACGATCTTGTAGGCGCCCTCGAAGTTCGACTGGAAATCCCACAGGTCGGTGTGGCTGTAGCGGTTTTCCTCGCCGGAGATCTTGGTGGCGGCCACCTCTTCCATCAGCACGGCGGCGCCGCCCACGACCTTCTCGGGCGGGAAGGTCAGCGCGCCCAGGCGTTTTTGCAGCTCGAGCACGTCGGCCAGCAGCTTGTCGGCCACGGGGTTCAGGTCCTTGGTGCTCTTGAGCGTCCACAGGCTGTACTCGATGCGGTGGAAGCCGATGAAGGCCGGGTCTTTCTCGGCCTTCTCGTGGTCGTCCGCGCGCGAGTCGATCGACTGGTCGAGGTCGGTGAACAGCTCGGCCACGGGCTCCACGCGCTCGTAGCTGGTGCGCGTGGGCGCGTAGAGCTTCTTGGCCTTCTCGATGTCGCCGGCCTTCACGGCGGCGGTGAACACGCGCACGTCGGCGGCCAGCTTGCGCACGTTCTGCGTCACGTAGATCTTGTAGTCCGAGATCGGACCGACCAGCTCGAGTGGCGACACGGCGGCCTGCGCGCCGACGGCGTAGAGCCCGGCAAAGCCTGCGACGAAAGCGGCGAGGAAGCGGCGGCGGAACTGCACGGTCATGGATCTCCTTGGATGCGGTGCGGTGGTGATGAAAGAAAAAGGGAGCGATCAGGCGGCCAGCAGGCTGCGCCCGAGCCAGTCGTCGGCGCCCTGCACGCCCGGCAGCGTGAAGAAGAAGCCGCCGCCGATGGGCTTGATGTATTCCTCGAGCGGCTCGCCGTCGAGGCGGGTCTGCACGGCGACAAAGCCCTTCTCGAGGTCGGCCTGGTAGCAGATGAACAGCAGGCCCATCTCGAGCTGGCCCGACTTGGTGACGCCGTTCGAATAGTTGAAGGGCCGGCGCAGCATCAGGTTGGCGTCCGAGGCCTTGGTGCGCGGGTTCGCGAGGCGGATGTGCGCGTCCATCGGCGTCGCCTTGCCTTCGGGGTCCTTGGTGTAGTCGGGCACGTCGTGCTCGGTCTTGCCACCGTCCAGCGGCGCGCCGCTGGGCTTGAGGCGCCCCATGATGGCCTCCTGCTCCTGCAGCGGCGTGCGGTCCCAGCGCTCGACGAAGTTGCGGATGATGCGCACCGCCTGGTAGCTGCCGCCCACGGCCCAGGCGGGCTCATCGCCGTTCGGCTGCACCCAGACGTGCTTGTTCATGAGCGTGTCGTCGGCCGAGTCGGGGTTGGCCGAGCCGTCGCGAAAACCGAGGAAGTTGCGCGCGCTCTCCGCGGGCTGGCCCGCCACGGCCGGGATCGGCGGCACGGAGCCTTCCTGCTTCCAGTGCAGCACCAGCAGGTCGGGCGTGTTCTTGATGATGTCGCGCAGCGCGTGGATGTTGGTGTCGGGCGTGTTGGCGCAGAACTGGATCGACAGGTCGCCGTGGCACAGCGCGGCGTCGAGCGCGTCGTTCGGGTGGCGCTGCATCGGCTTCAGGCGCAGCGGCTTCTTCTTGTCGAGGCCGAAGCGCTCGTCGAACAGCGAGGCACCGACCGACACCGTCACGGTGAGCCCGTCGGGCTGCACCACCGGGCCGAGGATGCCGGAGCCCGCGGGCGGCAGCTTGGGGTCGGGGTCGGTTTGCGGGCCGCCTTGCGTGAGGAAGGCGATGCGCTCGGTGAGCGTGCGCATCAGCCGCTCCAGGTCGGCGCGGTTCTCGGCCAGCACGTAGAACGAGGCGATCATGCCGGCCGTCGGGCGCGGCGTGACCACGCCCGCCTGGTGCTTGCCGCGGAAGGGCACGCGGTCTTGCGTGTGGGTGCTCTGCGGCGCGTCGGTGACCTGTACGCCAGTGTCGGGCGCGCCCGGAATGGCCGCGCCGGCGCGCGCGCTGGCGGCGAGCCCGGCAAAGGCCACGCCCGCGGCGCCGAGCATGCGGCGGCGGTGCGGCGAGGCAGGAGCGGTGTCGTTCTTCTTCGTCGGTTCCATGGGGTCGTCGTTCTCTCTCAACTCATTCCAGACCGAGCGCGGCGTTCACCTTGCCCAGTTCCTCGGCCAGCGCACGCACCGGCACGGCCAGCGCCTGGCGCTGCGCGTCCTCCAGCGGCGCGGGCTGGAAGCCTTCGCCGGCGCGGTACGGCGCCAATGCGGCGTCGAAGGCGGCAAAGCGCTCGTCCACGGCCTTCTGCTGCGCGGGCGCGGCCTTCACGAGCAGCGGCTGCAGCAGGTCGGCGATCTTCTTGGTGCCTTCGTAGCTGCCCTGCAGGTTCACCAGTTCGGCATGGCCGTAGTGGTCTTCGCCGCCGGCGGGCAGGTTGTCGGCCACGCGGCGCAACAGCTTCGAGGCGGCGCTGGCGAGCCGCTCGGGCGGCACGCTCAGTTCGCGCAGGCGCGCCTGCAGCGTCTCGGTGTCGGCCAGCAGCTGGTCCAGGATCGGTGCCAGCGCCTTCGCGTCGCCCTGGCCGTACAGCGCGTACTCGATGCGGTGGAAGCCGCTGAAGCCCGGGTCGGCCTCGCGCTTCTCGAAGTAGTCGGCGCGGGCGTTGATGCGCGCGTCGAGGTCGGCGAACAGCTCGGCCATCGGCTCGATGCGCTTGTAGGCCTGGTGGGCCGGCGCGTAGAGCGCGCGCGCCTGCGCCAGGTCGCCGGCCTTGACGGCGTCGGCCAGCGCGCGCACCGCGTCGTCGAGCGTGGCGGCCTCCAGCCGCAGGAACACCTGGTACTCGGCCAGCGCGCCCACGTAGTTGACGAGCGAGGGCCGCGCCTCCTCGGCCAGCGAGGCCGCCGACGGCGTGACGTGCAGCTTGCCGCGCGGGTTGCTCAGCAGGCCGCAGGTGATGGCGAAGTCGCCCGGCGAGAGCTTGACCGTCATCGTCTGCGAGAAGCCGGGCGCGATGTTCTCGCGCTCTTCGACCACCATCACGCCGTCGAGAATTTCCCACTCGAGCGCGCGGCTCGACTGGTTGACGATGGTGAAGGTCGTGCGCCCCGCGGGCACGGTGATCTCGTTCGGCTCGCAGGCGTTGCCGCGGATCGTGACGGTGACGGCATGGTCGACCGCCTTGGGCGGCGCCTTGCGCGCCTGGTTCGAGGCGTACCAGAAGGCCGCGAGGCCGGCGACGACCAGCAGCGCCGAGGCGCCCACGGCGACGCGCATGAGCGTCGAGGACGAAGAAGAGGAAGAAGACATCGGGGAAGAAAGATCAGCCAGCAGCGGCCGTGCGGGGCGCCGCAGCAGCCGCCGGGCGCAGGAAGAAGAACAGGGCCACGGCCAGGAAGGCCAGGTAGACGATCACCTCGCCCACCACGGGCGCGGCCTGGTAGCCCAGCAGGCCCGACAGCACGGCGCCCACGGGGCTGTCCATCGGCAGGGTTTCGCTCATGTCGAACACCACGGTCTGCAGCTGGTTCCACACGCCGGCCTCGTGCAGCTTGCGCAGCACGCCCGCCAGCAGCCCGGCCGCGACCAGCAGGATGAACAGGCCCGTGAAGCGGAAGAAGCGGCGCAGGTCGAGCCGCACGCCGCCCGAGTAGATGCCCCATCCGACCACCACCGACACGGCGATGCCCGCGAGCGCGCCCACGGGCGCTTCCCAGCCGATGCTCTGCTGGAACACGGCCAGCAGGAAGAAGACCGACTCCAGCCCCTCGCGCGCGACCGCCAGGAACACCATGCCGATGAGCGCCCAGCCCTGCCCGTCGGCATGCTGCGCCAGCGCCTTGTCGATCGACGCGTGCAGCTCGCCCTTGATGGAGCGGGCCGCCTTGCGCATCCAGAACACCATCGTGGTCAGCATGACCACGGCGATGAGCCCGACCACGCCCTCGAACAGCTCCTGCTGCTTCTGCGGAAACTCGGCCGCCAGCAGTTGCAGGCCGGCGCCGGCAAAGAGCGACAGCGCGGTGGCCAGCAGCACGCCGACCCACACCGCGGGCATCAGCACGCCGCGACCGCTTTGTTTCAGGTAACTGGCAACGATGCCGACGATGAGCGCGGCCTCGATGCCTTCGCGCAGCATGATGAGAAAGGGAATGAGCATCTCGGAACAGAAGAACGTTCTTTGAAAATGCCCCGATGTGGTGCATTTTTCAAAGAACGGCCCGAGGATACCCCATCAAATAAGATTTATTCTCAATTATGGGTATTCGACCCCGCCCCGCTCACAGGGGCAGTTCGAGGATGCGTGCGCTGACCGTGTCGCCGTCGACGATCAGTTCGGCCACGGCGATAGGCAGCTTGAATCGGCGCGGGCCGGCGCTGCCCGGGTTGACGTAGAGCACGCCGTTGCGTTCTTCGACCTTGGGTTGGTGCGAGTGGCCGGACACGACCACACGAACGCCCTCGCCTGCCGGATCGCTGTGCAGCTCAGAAAGATCGTGGATCGCCAGCAACCGCAAGCCGCCGAGGTGCAGCACGGCGGTCTCGGGAATGGCATCAGCCCAGGCGTCACGGTCGTTGTTGCCGCGCACCACCGTCAGCGGCGCGATCGCGGCGAGCGTGTCGAGGATGCCGGCGTCGCCGATGTCCCCGCCGTGCACGATGAAGTCGCTGCCCTGCAAGGCCGCCACGGCCTGCGGACGCAGCAGGCCGTGGGTGTCGGAGATGAGCCCGACGCGGATCAAGCCCGACCCGTCAGGCCGCCAGCAGCTGCCGCAGCACGAACGGCAGGATGCCGCCGTGCTTGTAGTAATCGACCTCGATCGGCGTGTCGATGCGCAGGCGCACTGTCACCTCCTGGTGCGTGCCGTCGGCGCGGTGCACGACCAGCTTCACGTCCATCTGCGGCTTGAGTTCGCCGCCGATCACGACGTCGATCTTTTCCTCGCCCGTGAGGCCCAGCGTCTGCCACGAATCGGCGCCGCGGAACTGCAGCGGCAGCACGCCCATGCCGACCAGGTTGGCGCGGTGGATGCGCTCGAAGCTGCGCGCCACCACGGCCTTGATGCCCAGCAGCTGCGTGCCCTTGGCGGCCCAGTCGCGCGACGAGCCGGTGCCGTACTCCTCGCCGCCGAACACGATGGTCGGCGTGCCCGCTTCCATGTACTTCATGGCGGCGTCGTAGATGAACATCTTTTCGCCGCCCGGCTGGAACAGCGTGACGCCGCCCTCTTCCTGCGTGCCGTTGGCGTCCGGCGGAATCATCAGGTTCTTGATGCGCACGTTGGCGAAGGTGCCGCGCACCATCACGTCGTGGTTGCCGCGGCGCGAGCCGTAGCTGTTGAAGTCGGCCTTGGGCACGCCGTGCGCCTTGAGCCAGATGCCCGCGGGCGAGCTTTCCTTGATGGAGCCGGCCGGCGAGATGTGGTCGGTGGTGATCGAGTCGCCGAACAGCGCCATGATCCGCGCGCCCTGGATGCCCGCGTCCGACGCGTGCGGCTGCATCTGGAAGCCCTCGAAGAACGGCGGCTCGGCGATGTAGGTCGACTTCGGCCAGTCGTACACCTGGCCGGTCGTGCCCTTGATGCTCGTCCAGAACTTGCCCGGATCGCTCTTCACCTTCTCGTAGTTCGCGCGGAACGACTTGGCGTTCATCGCGAAACGCAGGTTGTCATCGATCTCCTTCGGCGTGGGCCAGATGTCGCCCAGGTACACGTCCTTGCCGCCCTTGCCCTTGCCCACGGGCTGGGTCATGAGGTCGGTCATCACGTTGCCCGCGATGGCAAACGCCACCACCAGCGGCGGCGAAGCCAGGAAGTTGGCCTTCAGGTTCGGGTGGATGCGCGCCTCGAAGTTGCGGTTGCCCGAGAGCACGGCCGCGCCGATGAGGTCGTTCTTGGTGATGGCTTCGTTGATCTCGGGCGTGAGGTCGCCGGCATTGCCGATGCAGGTGGTGCAGCCGTAGCCCGCGAGGTAGAAGCCCAGCTTCTCCAGGTACGGCAAGAGGCCCGCCTTCTCCAGGTATTCGGTGACGATGCGCGAGCCAGGCGCCAGCGAGGTCTTGATGTGCGGCTGCACCTTCAGGCCCGCTTCCACCGCCTTCTTGGCCAGGATGCCGGCCGCCAGCATCACGCTCGGGTTGGAGGTGTTGGTGCACGAGGTGATGGCCGCAATGAGCACGTCGCCGTTGCCGATGGTGACGTCGCCCTTGGGCGCCGACGGTGCCGTGGCGCTGGTGTGGGCCGCGGCCTTGGTCGAGCGGTTGGCCACCATCTCGATGACCGGGCGCGGCGAGCCAGGCGGCGGCGGAGGCACTTCGGTGTCGCCGCTCTGGCCTTCGCGCGTCAGCGCGTAGCGCTGCTTGAGCTTGTCGGCCGGCTGGTTGAAGCCGTTGGCGTCGTTGGGCTTGCTGTACAGCTCCGCGAACTTGGTCGACAGGTCGCCCAGGTTGATGCGGTCCTGCGGGCGCTTGGGGCCGGCCAGGCTGGGCGAGACGGTGCCCAGGTCGAGCTTGACGACCTTGGTGTAGTCGATGTCGCCCGGCGCGGGCATGCCGAACAGGCCCTGCGCCTTGTAGTAGGCGGCGAAGCGCTCCACTTCTTCCTTGGTGCGGCCGGTGCCTTCGAAGTACGCCACGGTCATCTCGTCGACCGGGAAGAAGCCCATGGTGGCGCCGTACTCGGGCGCCATGTTGCCGATGGTGGCGCGGTCGGGCACGGCGATGGACGCGGCACCGGGGCCGAAGAACTCGACGAACTTGCCCACCACCTTTTCGGCGCGCAGGATCGAGGTGACGTACAGCACCAGGTCGGTGGCCGTGACGCCTTCGCGCAGCTTGCCGGTGAGCTCGAAGCCCACCACGTCGGGCGTGAGCATGTAGACCGGCTGGCCCAGCATGGCGGCCTCGGCCTCGATGCCGCCCACGCCCCAGCCGACCACGCCGATGCCGTTGATCATGGTGGTGTGGCTGTCGGTGCCCACCAGCGAGTCGGGGTAGTAGACCGGCGTGTCGCTCTTGTCGGCCGGGCTCTTGTAGACGCCGCGCGCAAAGTACTCGAGGTTGACCTGGTGCACGATGCCGAAGCCCGGCGGAACGACGCCGAAGGTGTCGAAGGCCTGCATGCCCCACTTCATGAACTGGTAGCGCTCGTTGTTGCGCTGGAACTCCAGCTTCATGTTCAGGTCGAGCGCCTTGGGCGTGCCGTAGTAGTCGACCATCACCGAGTGGTCGACCACCAGGTCGACGGGCACCAGCGGCTCGATGGTCTTGGGCGACTTGTTCAGCTTGGCGGCCACGCTGCGCATGGCGGCCAGGTCGGCCAGGAGCGGCACGCCGGTGAAGTCCTGCAGCACCACGCGGGTGACGACAAAGGGAATTTCGTCGGTGCGCTCGGCGTTGGGCGCCCAGTGGGCCAGCTCTTCGACGTGCTTGGCCGACACCTTCTGGCCGTCGCAGTTGCGCAGCACCGACTCGAGCACGATGCGGATCGACACCGGCAGGCGCTCCACCGAGGGGTACTGCTTGGCCAGTTCCTTCAGCGACCAGTACTTGCCGGACTTGCCCGACGCGGTCTTGAAGGTCTTGAGGGTGGACGCAAACGCGTGCGCCGGGGCTTTGGCCATGAGAAGACTCCTGTGTGTTCGTGGAAGCCTCTCAAGGATAGCGAGGTTCAATGTCAGTGGCTGTAGTCGGTCTTCCTTGTCGGGCTCTCCCGGAACTATCGTTCTCATGGCGAAAACGCCCGCCGCACGAGGTGCAGCGGGCGTGAGGCGGACAGTCAGGCGTTCAGGCCATCGCCATGCCGGCGCCGCCCCGGGTGCGGCGCAGCCCGGTCCATTGCAGCTCGGCCAGCACGACCACGCACAGCGCCTGCGCCAGCACCCAGGCCGTGCCGAGCGCGGTGACCGCGAACACACCGCTCACCAGCAGCGCCACGCAGGCCACGGCCCAGGCGAAGTTGCCGACGACCACGAGGCCGATCAGTGTGCGCGGCGGCGTGGCGCGGCTGGCCATGAAGGCGGCGGCTGCTGCGTAGGCCAGCAGGAACACGCCGGTGCCCATGAGCAGCCAGGCGGGCAGGCCGGTCAGGGAGGCAAGGACGTCGGTGAACGCCACCTGCAGCGCGCCGGTCGCGGCGCACGAAGCGGCATCGGCCCACATCACGTTCGACAGGAAGCGGGGGGAAGCGAAAACAGACATGTGGATCTCCTGGGTGGGTACGCTGCAGGCCAGTCCTGCTGCGTTGGGGTCGATGATTCCGCCGGGCGTGGATCGCGTCGATGACCTGGGAGGTCATGGCGCCGCGCCGCCGTCGCGCCAGAATGCGGCTCCATGAACACCCCCCGCACCCATTCGTCCAAGGCCGCCGCCGCCGGCCTTCCCGGCGCGCGCGATCCGTTCGGCGCCCACCTGCGGCACTGGCGCACCCACCGCCGCCTGAGCCAGCTCGACCTGGCGCAGGAGGCCGAGGTCTCGACCCGCCACCTGAGCTACGTGGAAACCGGCCGCGCCGCGCCCAGCCGCGAGATGGTGCTGCGCCTGGCCGAGCGCCTGGACGTGCCGCTGCGCGAGCGCAACGCGCTGCTGGTGGCCGCCGGCTTCGCGCCCATGTACCGCCAGCGCTCGCTCGACGACCCGGCCATGGCCTCGGCGCGCCGCGCCATCGACCTCGTGCTGAAGGGCCACGAGCCCTTCCCCGCGCTGGCCGTGGACCGCCACTGGAACCTGGTGGCGCACAACGCGCTGGTGCCGCTGCTCATGGAAGGCTGCTCGGCCGAGCTGCTGAAGCCGCCCATCAACGTGCTGCGCCTGAGCCTGCACCCCGAGGGCGTGGCGCCGCGCATCGCGAACCTGGCGCAGTGGCGCACGCACCTGCTGGAGCGGCTGCAGCAGCAGATCGCCGCCACCGGCGACACCGTGCTGCAGGCGCTGCACGACGAGCTGGAGGGCTATCCGCCGCCGGCCGTGAGCCACGACGCACCGCTGCTCGACACCGCGCTGTCGGCGGTGGCCGTGCCGTTCCAGGTGGTCATGCCCAGCGGCGTGCTGAGCTTCATCAGCACCATCACGATCTTCGGCACGCCGGTGGACGTCACGTTGCAGGAACTCGCGGTGGAGTCGTTCTTTCCGGCGGACGAGCAGACGGCGGCGGCGCTGACGGCACTGGCGGCGCAGCAGGCCCGCTGAGGCCGGCGCTGCCGTCCGCGTTGCGCGCCGGCCCTTCGAAGTCGTCGACCTGGATGACCTTGTCGGCCGCCTGCAGGTAGGCCAGCGCCAGCGCGGGGTCGCTGGCCGAGCGCGCCGCCTCGTCGAGCGAGCGCGTGCGGCGCAGCACCTTGTTGAGTGCGGCGGTCTCCTCGCCCAGTTGCGCGCCGAGCGCCATCGCCTGCATCAGGTCGCGCAGGCCGCCCGGGCCGGGCTCCGACAGATCGGGCACGAGCCGCGCGACCACGTCCGGGCGCGTGCGCAGCAGCTCGGCCAGTGCCATCAGCTGCACGTCGCGCAGCGGCGCCAGGTGCGCGGTGCGGCGCAGCACCAGCGCGCCCAGCAGGCGCCGCCCCGGCGTCGGCAGGTTGGCGTACAGGTCGCGCAGGATCTTGCCGGCCTCGTCCAGCTGCAGCCGGATCGCCGCCTGCGCGAAGGGCAGCAGCTCGGGCGCCGCATCGACGCGGTAGCGCCACACGCAGGCGCTCGCCAGGTACAGGTGGGCCAGCACATCGCCCAGCCGCGCCGACAGCAGCTCCATGCGCTTGAGCTTGCCGCCGAGCAGCCCCATGGCCAGGTCGGCGGTGAGCGCGTACTTGGCGCTCATGCGTGCGATGAGGCGCGCTTCGCCCGCCAGCGCCTCGGGCGGATCGCCGAGCACCGGCGCGTCGAACAGGCTGTGCCACAGGTTGCGCGCCACATGCCGGCCGTGCGCGAGAAGCGCCTGGCCGAGCGCGGTTTCGTCTTTCGCCTGCACCGCCGCCATCTCGTCGAGCACGTGCGGGTGGCAGCGCACCGCGCCTTGGCCGAACACGATGAGCGCGCGCGTGAGGATGTTCGCGCCTTCCACCGTGATCGCGATCGGCGCCTGCCGGTAGGCCACGCCGAGCAGGTTCGACGGGCCCGAGATGATTCCCTTGCCGCCGAGGATGTCCATGCCGTGGTTGACCGCGCGCCGCCCGGCCTCGGTGAGCTGCACCTTGAGGATCGCGCTGGCCACGCTGGGCCGCTCACCGGCGTCGAGCGCGGCCGCCGTGAAGCGCCGCGCGGCATCGGTCGCATACAGCTGCGCCGACATCTGCGCGACCAGCCCCGCCACCGCGTGGAACTTGCCCACCGGCAGGCCGAACTGCTCGCGGATCTGGCCGTAGGCGTTGCTCACGTACAGCGCGGTCTGCTGCATCGCCGAGCCCAGCGCGGGCAGCGAGATGGCGCGGCCCGCGGCCAGGCACTCCATCAGCATGCGCCAACCCTGCCCCACCTGCGCCTCGCCGCCGATGACCCAGTCCATCGGCACGAACACCTGGCGGCCGTGGATCGGGCCGTTCATGAAGGCGCTGTCCATCGGGCGGTGGCGCCGGCCGATCTCCATGCCCTCGTGCGGCACGGGAATCAATGCGCAGGTGATGCCCAGCTCGCGCTGGCCTTCGGGCCGGCTCTCGTCGATGGCATGGAACGCCAGCCCGACCACGGTGGCGACCGGCGCGAGCGTGATGTAGCGCTTGTCGAAATCGACCAGGAAGCCACGCGTGCGCCGGCCCTGGAACTCGCGCTCGACGAGCACGCCGCGGTCGGGGATGGCGGCGGCGTCGGAGCCCGCGTAGGGCGAGGTCAGGCCGAAGCACGGCAGCTCGCGGCCGTCGGCCAGGCGCGGCAGGTAGTGGTCTTTCTGCGCGTCGGTGCCGTAGCGCAGCAGCAGCTCGGCGGGCCCGAGCGAGTTGGGCACCATCACCGTGACGGCCGTTGCCACGTTGACGCTCGCGATGCGCGCTACCACCGTGGCATGCGCGTAGTGGCCGAAGCCCAGGCCGCCGAATTCCTCGGGAATGATCATTCCGAAGAAGCGCTTCTCGCGCAGGAAGCGCCACACCTCGGGCGGCAGGTCGTGCGCCTGGTCGATGGCGTGGTCGTCGAGCATGCGGCACAGCGCGGGCACCTCGTTCGACAAGAAGGCTTCTTCGCGCGCGCTGAGCTGGTTGGGGCCGACGGCCGTGAGCACATCGAAATCGGGGCGCCCGGCGAAGAGCTGGCCCTCGAACCCGACCGTGCCGGCCTCGAGCGCGGCACGCTCGGTGTCGCCCAGCGGCGGCAGGGCCTTGGAGAAAGGCTGCATCGCCCATCGGCCGATCAGGGTCGCCAGTGGCATGGGGTCTCCTTGCGCCGCACCGGAGCGCGCGGCATGCGTCCATTCTTGGACGGCACGGGCCCACGACGGGGCCGGCCAAGGGCGTTCACGCGTGTCGGAGATGGGCTCGCACGGCCCGCGGGATCAGCGGCGCTTGGGTGCCTGCCCGGCCGGCGCGGCGGCCGGCACGGGTGCATTCGGATCGCGCCAGCCGT
The DNA here is from genome assembly GCF_058787635.1 of Variovorax sp. FW305-3-2-15-B-LB1. Classification (NCBI taxonomy): domain Bacteria; kingdom Pseudomonadati; phylum Pseudomonadota; class Betaproteobacteria; order Burkholderiales; family Comamonadaceae; genus Variovorax; species Variovorax sp. FW305-3-2-15-B-LB1. The sequence goes on from NZ_JBYSZY010000058.1 coordinate 34,406, forward strand.
ACTCGACATAGCGGCGGATCACGAGACAGCCCGGGGGCGAATCGATCAGCGAGACCGACGAGGTCGGCTCCTTGTCGTCGGTGTAGACCGTGTAGATCGGCAGCAGCGGCGTGCGCTTGTAGTTCTTCAGTTCCTGCTCGGCCACGCTGGCGCAGGTGAAGGGCGCGACCGAGATGCGCTCGGCCGCCACGGTGCAGGCACCGCTGTCGTCGGGAATGGCGGTGATCGACGCGGCCACGCCCGCGTTCGGGTACTGGATGCCGACCAGTGAGAACACCGGGCCGGCATCGGGGCGCTTGCGGTCCCAGTCGAGCAGCACATCGTGCGCACGGCTGCCCTGCACGGTGAGCGTAGCCAGCCGCGTGATGGCGGGCAGGCAGCGCTGCACGCCCACGCTGGCGGCGGCGCGCGTGAGCGTGTCCTGCGGCGCCGCGGGCGGGGCCAGCACGCCTTGCGCGAGCGCGCTGCCGGCCATCGCGAGCATGCAGACTGCAACGGTGGATCGGGCCAGGGCGGTCATCGGTGTCGTCTTCACGCGTAGAGGCTCTCGATGGCCGCCGAATAGAGGCGCACGTTCTCCTCGCCTTCCGGGTCGAGCTTCGCGATGAGTGCGCGGGCGCGCTCGCGGTAGGCCGGCAGGTTGGCGTCGTGCTCGGCGAACGCGCGCCGCAGCGCCTGCCCGCCCTCCTCGCAGTCGAAGCCGTGGTAGCGGTAGCCGCAGTCGCCGATCAGGTGCGAGTTGTGGATCAGCGGCCAGCCGCCGTACAGCGCCTCGTAATAGAGGTAGTTCTGCGCGTTCTCCCAGTGGTGCGCAAAGACCGCGTCGATGGCGCCCGGCAGCACCTGGTACAGCGGAAAGCGCCCTTCGAAGGTCGCCAGGCCGTGCCGAACGAGATCGAGGCTCTGGGCGAAGGCGACGAAGTTCGGCTTGTCCTTCAGGTGGAAGCTGTTGTAGACCCACATCTTCTCGATGAGGCGCGGCTGCGCGCGGTGCGCCGACTCGCAGCCCAGCATGGGGATGAAGCTGGTCTTCACCATGCAGATGTTGGGCTCGAAGATGGCCACGCGCCACTGCTTGCGCCCCGGCTCGTAGGCGAAGCGCTTGCCCTCGGCGCCGCGCGCCATCGCCTTCTCGACCACCATCGGGCTCCACAGGTGCGGCATGAGCTTGGTGGGCGCGCGGAAGGTGCTCGCGAAGTACGGCTTGCAGGAGGTTTCGTACTCGGGCAGCGTCCACACCTCGTCGTAGGGCGCGCCGCTGACCAGCATGCCGTGCGGCTTGTTGAAGGTCATGCGCTCGATGTCGATCACGTAGTCGTTGCCCACGCGCATCGAGACGATTTTTCCGCCGCGCTCGCGGAACGCCACCGACCAGTCGCGCCCGAGCTGCGCGCTCATCTCGATCATGAGATCGAGCTCGTGCGCGGCGGTGGCCATGTCGATGATCGGCACCGGCGAGTCGGCCAGGAAATTGGTGGCGTCGGCCGGGCCGCCGTCGCCGCCGCCGGCCACCAGCACCGTGCGTTCGACGCAGGGCGAGCGCAGCAGCAGCATCACGAGGAACAGGCAGTTCTGGTAGACGCCGTTCTCCCACAGGCTCTGCTCGCCCTTGCGGATGAAGATGGAGACGCCGACTTTCAGCCGGGTCGGTGAAGCGGCCGCGCGCGGGCCTGCGGTGGGGTTGCGCACCTCGCTCATGCGGCCACCTTCGCGTTGCCGGCACGGAACGCCGGATCGCCGCCCACCAGGTTCAACAGCCGCTGCGCGTAGCCGTCGATGTTGGCGGGGTGCATCGGATCGATTGCGTCGAACACGCGCTGGCTGCGCGCGCGGTAGTCGCCCTGCTGCGCGTCGTGGCCGCGCACGGCGGCGGCCAGTTGCTCGGCACCAACGGCGATGTCGAAGTCGGGGTAGTAGTAGCCGGCATCGCGCAGCCAGGGCGAGTTGTGCACCAGCGGGTAGTTGCCGTACAGCGCGTCGAGGTAGCTGTAGTTCTGGTCGTTCTGCCACTGGTGCGACACCACCGCGTCGGCATGCTGCACCATGAAGCCCGCGAAGTCGTGCCGTCCGTGGAAGGTGGCCTTGTGCTGGCGCACGATGTCCAGCGAGTTGGCCAGGTAGAGCATCGTCGGATGGTCTTTCAGGTGCAACGTGTTGAGCACGTGCATCGCCGCGACGTGCTCCGGGTTGGCGCGGTAGGCCTCGTCGCTGATCAGCATCGGGATGCTGCACGACTTCACGACCGAGATGTTGGGCTCGAAGATCGCCACTCGGAAACCCGGCTGCTGCGCCGTGCGCGGCTGGTAGCCGAAGCGAAAGCCCTGCGCCTGCACCTCGTCCACGCGCTGCGCCAGGAACTGCGGCGACCACAGGTACGGCACCTCGTGCACCGGGCAGCGGTGCAGCGTGCGCATCATCGGCGCAAAGGCCGTGTCCTTGGGCAGCAGCCAGATCTCGTCGCAGCGGTCGGTGGCGCCGAAGTGCCCCTTGTCGGCAAAGACGATCGGCTCGGCCAGCGCCACGAAGGGCTGCCCCACGCCGTGGAAGGCCACGCGCCCGCCGCAGGCGCGGAAGTACGACAGCCACTGCACGTCGAGCGCGCCGGCCATTTCGATGACCACGTCGAGCGCGTCGGTCAGCTCGCGGGCGCGGCCCAGCGTGAGCCCCATGGCCGACAGGTCGACCTGCGGCGGCATCGCCTGCTGGTCGCCCGCGTCGATGAGCGTGACGGACTCGACGAATTCGATGCGTTGCAGCAACCGGGCCAGGAACAGGACGTTCTGTCCCATTCCGTTTTCCCAGATGTTCTGCCCCGCGTGGGAGAGGACTGAAATACCGATGCGCATGGGCGAAGTGTGTACCAAAAAAACAATGGCTCCCGCGCGCAGGGCGCGGGAGCCACCGGACCGGGGGGCGTCGGCCTAGCGGCCTTTTACTTCCACTTCCAGCCGATGCCCGCGTTGACGCCCCACTCCTTGCCGGTGGAGCTCAGGCCCGCGCCCCAGGAGATCTTGCCGTCGTCCGACAGGGCCTTGAAGGTCAGCGCCACCGCGCTGTAGCCCTTGTACGAACCCATGCCGATGCCGATCGTCTTCTCGCCCGGGTACAGCGTGGGCAGGTAGGTGCCCGACATCGCGAAGGCCATCGCCGAGCCCGAGTAGGCGATGCGCGCCACGTCGCCCACCTGCTTTTGCACCTGCTGCAGCTGGCCCAGGTTGACCGCATCGCCCGGCAGCACGCCCGGTGCCACGTTGCTGATGCGCGTGGGACCCGAAGTCTCGGTGCCCAGCGTGATCTGGTTGTAGTTCACCGACCCGTCGGGGTTGGTGGCGTACTGCACGCTGCTGGCCTTCGCAGCCGCCGAGACCGCCTTCAGCTGCGCCACGTTGGTCGCGTCGCTGTCGGCCGAGCCGGCTGCCACGCCCGTGATCTGGCGGAACTGGTTGTTGGCCGCATCGCCCACCGACACCGCCGCCTGCGTGCTGGTCGTGGCCTTGATGGCCGCTTCCTGCTGCGCATTCGCGCTGCCCGGCACGTAGCCAGCCACGCCCGCCGCCCGCGAGGCCACCGAGTTCGCACCCAGTGCCACGCCGCCGGTCTGCTGGACCACCGCGCCGAAGCCGATGGCCGTGCCCTGCGCGATGTTCTGCGCCTTGCTCAGCGGCGTGCCGCCGGCGTCCGCACCGTCACCCAGGGCCACGCCGCCGCCGCCGGCACGGGAGTTCGCGCCGATCGCCTGCGAGCCCGTGGCCAGCGCCCCGGTGCCGATGGCGATGGCGTTGGTGCCCGTGGCCTGCGCCCCGAAGCCCACCGCCACCGCGCCGTCGGCCGTGGCCTTCGCGCCGTTGCCGGCCGCGAAGGAGTTGGCGCCGCTGGCTTCGGAACGCGGCCCGATCGCCACCGCTTCTTTGCCGCTGGCCACGGAGTCGGCGCCGGTCGACTGGGCGTGGAAGTACTTCGTGCCCTTGTCGTTGATCGTGTTGACCGTCGTGCTCAGGCTGCTGATGCTGCTCGTCGCGGTGCTCAGGCCGGTCGACGTCGAGGTCGACAGGCTGGAGAGCCCGCTGGCCGCGCCGCCCACGCTGGTGGACAGGCTGTCCAGGTTGCTGTTGGTGGTGCTCAGGCCGGTCGACAGGCTGCTGACGTTGCTGTTGGTCGTGCTCAGGCCGGTAGACAGGCTGCTCACGTTGCTGTTCGTCGTGCTCAGGCCGGTCGACAGGCTGCCGACGGCGCTGTTGGTCGTGCTCAAGCCGGTCGAAAGACTGTCAACGCTGCTGCCCACCGTGCTCAGCCCGGTCGACAGGCTGTCGATGCGGCTGGCCGAGGTGCTCAGGCCGGTGGACACCGAGCTCGACAGGCTGTTCACGCTGCTCGTGACCGTGCTCAGGCCTGACGACGTGGAGGTCGAGAGGCTGTTCAGGTTGCTGTTCGTCGTGCTCAGGCCCGACGAGAGGCTGCCGACATTGCTGTTGGTCGTGCTCAGGCCGGTGGACAGGCTGTTGATTCCGCTGGTGGCGGTGCTCAGGCCGGTCGAGGTCGAGGACGACAGGCTGCCCAGGTTGCTGTTCGTCGTGCTCAGGCCCGTCGACAGGCTGAAGATGCCGCTGTAGGCGGTGCTCAAGCCGGACGAGAACGAGGTGGACAGGCTGCTGACGTTGCTGTTGGTGGTGCTCAGTCCGGTCGACAGGCTGTCAATGCTGCTCGTGGCCGTGCTCAGGCCGGACGAGGTCGAGGTCGAGAGGCTGTCGACGTTGCTGTTCGTCGTGCTCAGGCCGGTCGAGAGGCTGTCGATGTTGCTCGTGGCGGTGCTCAGGCCCGAGGACGTGGAGG
>NZ_JBYSZY010000059.1:0-38955 GCF_058787635.1 Variovorax sp. FW305-3-2-15-B-LB1
GCGGGGGGGAGGAGGGCGATTGGGTCATGTTGCAGCGCAGTGTCCGCCGCTGCAAAGGTTTTGAAAATCACAAAATAATGAGCGGATCGTCCTGAAATTCAGGATGATCGAAAAGCCTCATGCAAGGACCCGCGATGACCCAGGTGATGTTCGATCTCGACGTGCTGCGCACCTTTTCCACCGGCATGGCCCTTGGCAGCTACGCGCGCGCGGCCGACAAGCTGGGCCGCTCGACCTCGGCTGTGAGCGCACAGCTCAAGAAGCTGGAGGCGCAGGCCGGCACCGTGCTGTTCCGCAAGGAGGGCCGCGGCCTGGCGCTCACCGATGCGGGCGAGACGCTGCTGGCCTACGCGCACCGCATGCTCGAGCTCAACGACGAGGCCAGCGCCGCCCTGCGTGGCGCCGACCTGCAGGGCTGGGTGCGGCTGGGCTTGCAGGAAGACTTCGGCGAGACGCTGCTGCCGGCCGTGCTCGGCCGCTTCGCGCGCGCCCATCCCAAGGTGCGCATCGAGGCCTGCGTGGCGCGCAGCGGCGAGCTGCGCGAGCGGCTCGAGCTGGGCCAGCTCGACCTGGCACTGGCCTGGGACGCGGGCGACCAGCCGCTGTCGCCGCATGCCGAGCGCGTGGCGCGGATGCCGCTGCTGTGGATCGGCCCCACGGCGCCCGAGCGCGTCGATGCGCCCTGGTGGACCGAGCGCGAGCACCGCGCGGGCGTTCGCGCCGTGAAGAGCAAGGAGCCGCTGCCGCTCATCATGCTCGACGCCCCGTGCCCGCTGCGCGAGATCGTCATCACCGCGCTCGACCGCGCCGGCCTGCCGTGGCGCCGCGCCTTCGGCAGCGCCAGCCTGGCGGCGCTGTGGGCCGCGACCTCGGCCGGTCTGGGCCTGACCGTGCGCACGCCGTTCGGCTTGCCTTCGCATGTGCGCGCGCTCGATCGCGCGGTGCTCTCGCTGCCGGCGCTGCCGCAGATCTCGCTCGTGCTGTACCGCGCGCAGGCCCGCGCCGAGGCGCCGGCGAGCCGGCTGGCCACGCTGCTGCTGGAGGCCGTGCGCCAGCATCTGCAGCTCGAGACCGTGCAACCCCGCTGAGCGCAGGCCCTTGCGCGGGCCGCCGCCGCGATGCGTGAGAATCCGCCGCTGGAGACAAGTACAAGAGACAAGACCCAAGCGAGACGGCATGACCACCACGCGGCACAACTCCCTGCACCTGTGGGACGACAGGTTCCTCTACATCACGCCGGCGATCCAGTCGGGGCTCACGGCGCGTTCGTCGGCCACGCTGCTGGCGTCGGTCAGCGGCCATCCCTTCACGCTGGAGGCGGTCGACGGCACGCGCGTGCGCTGCACCGCAGCGCTGGTGGGGCCGCACGTGTCGCGCCGGCTCGATGTCGACGGCTGCGGGCTGCTGTCGCTCAACCTCGACCCGGCCTCCAGCGCCTACCGCATGCTCTCGCGGCACCTGGGCGGCCACGGCATCCAGCCGCTCGACGCGCGCCGCTTCGGCCGCGCGCGCGACGACTTCGAACCGGCGCAGCACGGCGCGCTGTCCGACCGGCGCTTGCAGCTGCTCAGCTCCAGGCTGGTCACCGCGATCACCGAGTGCCCCGAGATCGAAGCCGCCATCGACCCGCGCATCGAGCGCGTGCTGCAGGCCATCCGCACGCATGCGGGGCAGATCCCGCTGCGCGAGCTGTCGGCACTGGCCTTTCTTTCGCCCGACCGGCTCACGCACCTGTTCGCGCAGCAGGTGGGCGTGTCGATCAAGCGCTATGCGCTGTGGACCAAGGTGCGCCGCACGGTGCAGCAGTTCACCGGGCGCCGCCCGCTGACCGACGTGGCGCTGGCCAGCGGCTTCACCGACGCGGCGCACATGAGCCGCACCTTCCAGCGCTACTTCGGCCTGTCGCCGTCCTTCCTGTCGAACCAGGTGCGCGTGACGGCCGACGAGCAGGCCTCGCACGCGTGGGGGCGCGGGCTTGCGCACTGAGGCGCCTTCGAAGGTCTCCGGGCGCGGCGCAGGACAGCGGCTGCGTTCAAGCCCCGGCACGCCGGCGTGCCTAAGCTGTGCGGTGCTCCGTCAAGAGAGCGCCCATCCAACTGGAGACAGCATGAGACCTCGGACCTTCCTGCGCGGCGCAACGCCGCGATCACTCTGGCTTGCGCTCGTGGCCGCAGTCGCACTGACCGCCTGCGGTGGCGGCGGAGGCGGTGGCAGCAGCAGCTTTCCCTTCTTCCCCGGCACGGGCGGCAATCCGCCCGCAGAGAACAACGCCTACAAGGCCGAGATCCGCCGCACCACGATGGGCGTGCCGCACATCAAGGCCGCCGACTGGCCCGACCTGGGCTACGGCTACGGCTACGCGCAGGCCGAGGACAACCTGTGCACCATGGCCGACTCGTTCCTCACCTACCGCGGCGAGCGCTCGCAGTACTTCGGTGCCGACGCGAAGCTCGTGGCCGGCAGCACCATCGGCCTGCCGAAGAACATCGACGCCGACTTCTTCCACCGCCACGTCATCTCGTCCGACGTGCTGCAGCAGATGATCGGCGCGCAGGCCGACTACATGCAGCGGCTGGTGGAGGGCTTCGCCGCCGGCTACAACCGCTACCTGCGCGACGCGAAGGCCGGCGGCAGCGCGCACGCGGCCTGCCGCACTGAAGCCTGGGTGAAGCCGATCACCGCCGAGGACATCTACCGCCGCATGTACGCGACCAACCTGGCGGGCGGCTACAGCAACTTCTTGGCGCACATCGCGAACGCGACCCCGCCCGTGCCCGCGGCGCCGACGAAGGTCGCGGCACGCAGCACCAGCAGCAAGAAGAAGGAGGCGCGGCTGCAGCTCGCCGCGCGCGATCTCGCCGTGCCCTTGCAGGTCGGCGGCGAAGAGGGCGTGGGCAGCAACATGATCGGCTTCGGCACCGCCGCCACCGGCGACGCGAGTCCGCTGCTGTTCGGCAACCCGCACTGGTACTGGCGCGGGCCCGACCGCTTCTACCAGGCGCAGCTCACCATTCCGGGCAAGCTCAATGTGAGCGGCACTTCGTTCCTGGGCATTCCGGTGACGCTGATCGGCTTCAACGACAACATCGCGTGGAGCCACACGGTCTCGACCGCCAAGCGCTTCGGCTTCTACGAACTGCAGCTGGCCTCGGGCGACGCCACCAGCTACATGCGCGACGGCAGCGCGGTGAAGATGCAGGCGCGCGAGATCACCGTGCAGGTGAAGCAGGCCGATGGCAGCGTGGTGCCGGTGACGCGCACGCTCTACAAGTCCGAGTACGGGCCGATCGTCAACCTGCAGTACCTCAGCGACAAGCTGCCGCCGTGGACCACCACCATGGCCTACGCGATGCGCGACATCAACGACCAGAACTTCCGCACCTTCCGCAACTGGCTGCGCTGGAGCCAGGCGAAGTCGCTCGACGAGTTCATCGCCATCCAGCGCGAAGAGGCGGCCATTCCGTGGGTCAACACCGTGGCCGTGGGTCGGGGCAGCGCCAAGGCCTGGTATGCCGACATCGGCGCGGTGCCCAACGTGCCGGCCTCCCAGATGGCGGCCTGTTCGAGCAAGAGCCCGGTCGGCGCGGCGTTGCAGGCCGTGCCGGCGCTGGCCCGCGTGCCGGTGCTCGACGGCTCGCGCAGCGCCTGCGACTGGCAGACCGACCCCGACTCGGCGCAAAAGGGCGCGCTGGGCGCCGCCCGCATGCCCAGCCTGCTGCGTGACGATTACGTGGCCAACATGAACGACAGCTACTGGCTGGCGAACCCGAAGGCGCCACTCACCGGCTTCCCGGAGATCATGGGTCCGGCCGGCACCGACCCCGTGAGCTTCCGCACGCGCCTGGGCCACCTGCTCGCGCAAGGCCGCATCGACGGCACCGACAGCCACGGCGCGCGGGGTGCCACGCCCGACACCGTGAAGCGCATGGTGCTCGACAGCCGTGCGCTGACGGCCGAACTCTTCAAGATGCAGGCGCTGCCGCTGGTGTGCGCGAAGTCGACCATCAACGTCGTCACCGATCCGCTGACCAGCGAGGCCATCGGCCGCGACATCGATGTCTCTGCAGCCTGCAGCGCGCTGCAGGACTGGAACGGCACCGGCGTTGCGGGTGCGCGCGGTGCGCATGTGTGGGACGAGTTCTGGAGCCGCGCCTCGCGCATTCCGGCGGCCGACCTGTACAGCGTGCCCTTCAACCCGGCCGACCCGGTCCGCACCCCGCGTGACCTGAAGCCCGCCGCCGCCCCCGCGCTGCAGCAGGCCTTCGGCGCCGCCGTGGCGCGCGTGCAGGCCAGCGGCTTCGCCGAGAACGCGGCGCGCGGCGACTACCTGTTCGCCACCCGCAGCGGCCAGAAGATCCCGCTGTACGGCGGCTGCGGCGGCCCGGGCTACTTCACCATCGCCTGTTCCGAGAACCGGCTCGACAAGGGTGGCTACACCATGGACGCCAACCCGAACGGCAACAGCTACATGCACATCGTGCGTTTCCCTGAAGGCGGCGTGGAGGCCCACACCTTCCTGACGTTCTCGCTGTCGGACGACCCGGCCTCGGCGCACAACGCCGACTACACCCGGGCCTACAGCGCGGGTCAGTGGCTGAAGGTGCCGTTCTCCGAAGCGGAGATCAAGGGCGACGCGGCCTACCGCAGCGCCGTCGTCAGCGAGTAAATCAGCGAGTAGCGGGCGCCGTGGTGGACGAGGCCGCGCGCTGCGCGAGCCAGTTCCACCCGGCGCCTGCGGCCATGAGCACGCAGGTGCCGAGGAACACGGCACGCATGCCGATGTGCCCGCCCACGAAGCCGCCCAGCAGCGGGCCCGCCACCTGGCCCGCGTACTGCGCCGACGTCGAGTAGCCCAGCATGTTGCCGGCCACGCGCTCGGGCACGTTGTGGCGGATCACGCTCGCGATGCAGGGCAGCAGCCCGCCGAGCGACAGCCCCATCAGGAAGCGCAGCACCACCAGCTGCCAGCCTGCCGTGACGAAGGCCTGCGGAATCAGCAGCAGCGCCGACACCGCGAGACAGCCGACGATCACGTTCCAGTGCCCCACGCGATCGGCCAGTTTGCCCAGCCGCGAGGCCGAGAGGATGCTGCCGAGTGCGGCGGCCGACATCACGAGGCCGGCCATCATCGTCACGCGCTGCGGGTCGTCCAGCAGCGTGGCGACGTAGACCGTGATGATCGGCTCGATCGACATGTTCGCGAGCATCAGCAGCATGCCGGTGAAGAGCATCGCGACCAGCGGGCGCTTGTCGGGCACGGCGGCCCAGCCGGTGTTGTCGGAGGCGCCGCGTTGCTTCGATGCGGAAGGCGCCTTCTTCTCTTCACGGATGAGAAAGGCCGTGGCGAGAAAGGCAATGAAGATCATCGCGCCCGCCGCGAAGAAGGTGTTGCGGATGCCGACCAGCGGCGGCAGCACCCCGCCCACCAGCGGCCCCACGAGGTTGCCCGCCATGATGGCCGACGACATCGTGCCCAGCGCCCAGCCGGTGCGGTCCTTGGGCGTCTGCGTGGCGACCAGCACCATCGAGCCCGAGGCGTACCCGCCGAGCAGCCCCGCCAGCAGCCGCAGGCCCACGAGCTGCCACACGTTGGCCGCCAGGCCGATCAGCGCCATCGCCACGGCCATGCCGAGGCTCGCGCGGATCAGCATCGGCTTGCGCCCGTAGCGGTCGGCCAGCCGGCCCCACAGCGGCGCGACCAGCGCCGCGCTCAGGAAGGTGGCGCCATAAGCTGCGCCGGACCACTGCACGATGGCCGCGTGATCCTTCACGCCAAGCTGCTCGACGTACAGCGGCAGGAAGGGCAGCAGCAGCGTCATCGCGATGATGGTCGTGAAGGAGCCGAACATGCAGACGGCGAGGTTGCGCTGCCAGTGTGCGTGGGCGCCCGGTTCGGCTGCAGGGGCGCCTGTTGTCGTTGTCGTCGGGTTGGTCATGGTGGGGAACGCCCATTGTGGGACGACCCGCGCGGGCTGGCGCTTGCCGATTGGTGGGGACACCCATCGCCGCGCGGGGAGGGCGCGGGCCGTATCCCTCCCGCTGGCGCGGTGGGACGGGTTGGTCTAGCCTTGCGTCTGCTATCTCGAACAACCCTCTTTTCAGGACATGGCCATGAAACGCATCGGCATGCTCGTCTTCCCCGGCTTCCAGATCCTCGACCTCGCTGCCATTGCCGCCTTCGAGCTCGCGAACCTCCATGCCGGCAAGCAGGTCTACCAGGTCGAGCTGCTGTCGGAGGAGGGCGGCCCCGTGGCCAGCTCGTCGGGCGTGGTCACCGACAGCAAGCGCTTCGGCACGGGGAAATTCGACACGCTGGTGATGAGCGGCGCGCTCTTCATCGCGCCCACGTCCGAGAAGATGTGCCGCTTCCTGCGCGCGGGGCTGCGCAACGCGCGCCGCGTGACCAGCATCTGCACCGGCGCCTTCGGGCTGGCGGACGCGGGCCTGCTCGACGGACGCCGGGCGACCACGCACTGGTCCTTTGCGGGCGAACTGCAGAAGCGCCATCCCGCCGTCAAGGTGCAGCCCGACCGCATCTTCATCAACGACGGGCCGGTGTGGACCTCGGCCGGCATGACGGCGGGCATCGACCTCGTGCTGGCCCTGGTGGAAGAAGACCTCGGCGTGGAGGCGGCACGGTTCGCGGCGAGGAAGCTGGTCGTGTACCACCGCCGCGCGGGCGGGCAGTCGCAGCATTCCGCGCTGCTCGAGCTGGCGCCCAAGTCGGACCGCATCCAGAAGGCGCTGGTGCATGCGCGCGCCAACCTGCGCGAGACGCTGTCGGTGGAAGAACTGGCCGAGGTCGCGCACCTCAGCCCGCGCCAGTTCAGCCGCGCCTTCAAGGCCGAGACCGGGCAGTCGCCGGCGCACGCGGTCGAGAACCTGCGCGTGGAGGCGGCGCGCGCGCTGATCGACGAGGGCAGCCTCGCGCTCGGCGTGGTCGCGCGCGAAACGGGCTTCGGCGACCCCGAGCGCATGCGCCGCGCCTTCCTGCGCACGCTGGGGCATCCGCCGCAGAGCGTGCGCCGCGTGGCCCGTCGGGAGGCCGCGACGGCTTGAGCAGCGTATGTCCTGAAAGGTGGCTTATATGACATTTACGCCATCGCCTTACAGGAAGAGACTTCTCTCCACGGCCACACACCCGTGGCGACGAAGGAAACTCCATGACTGCAACCCAAGCAAATCCGAACAAGGGCACGGCCCTCATCACCGGCGCGTCGTCGGGCATCGGCGCCGTGTACGCGGACCGTCTCGCGCGGCGCGGCTTCGACCTGATCCTGGTGGCGCGCAACCGCGAGCGCCTCGTCGCGCTGGCCGCGAAGCTCTCGGACGAGACCGGGCGCAAGGTCGAGGTCCTTCCGGCCGACCTGTCCGACCGGAAGGACATCGCCTCCGTGGAGGCCGTGCTGCGCACCCGCGGCGACATCACCCTGCTGGTGAACAACGCCGGCTTCGGCGCCGCCGCGCCGCTGCTCGGCTCGGACATCGACAAGATGGGGGACATGATCGAGCTCAACGTGAGCGCGCTCACGCGGCTCACCTATGCGGCCGTGCCCGGTTTCGTCGAACGTGGTGCCGGCACGCTGGTGAACATCGCCTCCATCGTGGCGATCTCGCCCGAGACGCTCAACGGCGTGTACGGCGGCACCAAGGCCTTCGTGCTGGCGCTGAGCCAGTCGCTGCAGCACGAACTGAAGGACAAGGGCGTGCGCGTGCAGGCGGTGCTGCCCGGCGCGACAGCCACCGAGTTCTGGGGCGTCGCGGGCGTGCTGATGGCGCACCTGCCCAAGGAGATCGTGATGACGGCGCAGGACATGGTCGATGCCGCCCTCGCAGGGCTCGACCAGGGCGAGCAGGTCACGATTCCGTCGCTGCCTGATCTGGCCGAGTGGGATGCGTTCGATGCGGCGCGGCGTGCGATGTCGGGCAGGTTGTCCAGCACGGCGCCGGCGGCGCGCTATGGCGTTGGTGCCACCGCGCTACCGGCATGACGCCTGCGTTCGGCGGGTGAGGCCGTCGGTCGTGCACGAAGAAGATGTGCCCCGGGAACTCCGCCAGCCTGGCTTCATTTCAGGAACGGTCAGAGCGGCCGCACCTGCCATGCGGAGTCCGGTCCGAAAAGTGCCCGGCACTGGGGGCATTCCTCGGAGAAGTACGGAATCTCCGCATTGCACGAGGGGCACACGCCGAGGCGGGTCGCGGGGTCGAAGGTGTCCGGCGCCGGCATGTCGTCGGTGGGGAAGCCCGCGGAAGGAAACGAGAGCGGCGCGGCCGACGCAGGCGGCACGATCGGCGTCAGCAATCTTGCTTTCAGCGCGTCGCGTGTCTGCGCGTCCAGTCCTTCGCTGTCGGCATAGGCGTCCACGACCTTGCGTCGCTTCTCGAGCCATTCCGGCTGGTGCTGGCGCCAGACGGCGAAGGCCTCGGCCAGCGCCATGCGCAGCACGGTCGGCGGCATGCCGCGGTAGAACAGGTGCAGTTCGCCGAGATGCGTGACGAAGGAAATGAAGCACTGCAGGGTCGGTTGCGTCGTGGCGGAGATGTGTTCCCGCCCCGCCAGGCCTTGCGTGGTCTCGCCCGTTGTCACGACTTCGCGGTTCTCGATCGTGAGCTCGGCCAGCTCGAAGTAGGGCAAGGGGATCGGATCGCGGTTCTTGGCCTTCACCATCACGCATTTCGTGCCGAAGGCCAGGGTGACGGTCTCGTTGGTGAAGAGGTCGTAGCCCGCCGCGTTGGCGACGATGCATGGATCGAGCACGGGCGTTCGTGGCAGCGGCGTGAAGTCGAAATGCATGCTGAGGGTCATGGCTGGCAGGGTGTGATGTGGAGGCACGGATCGTAGTGAGTGTGCGGCGTTCCTGGCCGCCGCATCCGATGCGTCTGTGCGGCAGGATGCGCTCGCGTTCTGCGGCGGCCATGGCTGACGGGAGGCTGCGGCATTAAAATCCGAACCCCGCAGCAGGGCGTCCCGGCCTGCTGCGGGGTTTTGCTTTTCCGGGGCCATGTAGAGGACCACCATGTACAAAAACCTCGCGGGCCGCGCCGTTCTGGCGCTGGCAGCCGCTTGCTTTTTATCTCCCGCCCTGTCCCAGACCGCGCCGCCGAAGCCGCCTCCCGCCAAGGATGCGCTGAAGGTCGGCTTTGTCTACGTCACGCCGGTCACCGATGCTGGCTGGGTGCGCCAGCATGAAGAAGGCCGCAAGGCCGTCGAAGCCGCGCTGGGCCCCCGCGTGAACACCGTCTTCGTCGAGAACGTGCCCGAGGGCGCCGACGCCGAGCGCGTGATCCGCGACCTCGCGCAGCAGGGCAGCCAGCTGATCTTCACGCCCAGCTTCGGCTACATGGAGCCGACGCTGAAGGTCGCGAAGGACTTTCCCGGCGTGAAGTTCGAATCGATCACCGGCTACAAGACCGCGCCCAACGTCGCCACCGCCAACGCCCGCTACTACGAAGGCCGCTACCTCGCGGGCATCGCGGCCGGGCGCATGACGAAGACGAACGTGGCCGGCTACGTCGCGGGCTTTCCGATTCCCGAGGTGCTGCAGGGCATCAACGCCTTCACGCTCGGCATGCGCTCGGTGAACCCGAAGGCCAAGGTGATCGTGGTGTGGCTCAACGAGTGGTTCGATCCGCCGAAGGAGCGCGACGCGGCGATGGCGCTGTTCAACCAGAACGCCGACGTGCTCGCCTTCCACACCGGCTCCACCGCCGTGATGGCCGCCGCCCAGGAGCGCGGCAAGATGGCCGTGGCCTACCACTCCGACATGCGCAAGATCGCGCCCGACGCGCAGATCGTCGCGGTCACGCACCAGTGGGGCGGCTACTACACGCAACGCGCGAAGGCCGTGCTCGACGGCACCTGGAAGAGCGGCAACCTCTGGGGCGGCGTGAAGGAAGGAATGATCCGCGTCGGCGACTTCGGCACGAAGGTGCCCAAGGCCGTGCAGGACGAGGTGCTGGCGCGGCAGAAGGACATCGCGGCGGGCAAGCTGCAGCCGTTCCGCGCGGTGGCGGCCGATGTGCGCGACAACGAAGGCCGCGTCGCGATCGCCAAGGGCGCGCAGCTGAGCGACGAGCAGATCCTGCAGATGAACTGGCTGGCCGAGGGCGTGCAGGGGCGGGTGACACGCTGAGCGCGGCCTTTTGCCCCGCCTGAAGAGAGCGTTGCGCGTATAGCACTCATACGCGCAGGGCAATTCCCGCCGTCCGGGGCTGGATTACCCTCCGCATCCACGATGAAAAAAGCCTACCGCGCCTCCCTCCTGCGATTCGACGCCGCCGGCCTGCCTGTCTTCGACGAGGACGGCCTGCTGGTCGTCGCCCCCGACAGCACCGGCCGCCAGCGCGTGCTCGACGCCGGCAGCCATGCCGACGTGGCGCCGCGCCATGCCGGCGCCCACACCACCCAC
Organism: Variovorax sp. FW305-3-2-15-B-LB1; assembly: GCF_058787635.1. Taxonomy (NCBI): domain Bacteria; kingdom Pseudomonadati; phylum Pseudomonadota; class Betaproteobacteria; order Burkholderiales; family Comamonadaceae; genus Variovorax; species Variovorax sp. FW305-3-2-15-B-LB1. Next base: position 10,410 of record NZ_JBYSZY010000059.1, read on the forward strand.
CTGCCCGGCCGCATCCTGGCGCCGGGCTTCGTGGACATGCACGTGCATTACCCGCAGACCGACATCATCGGCGCGCCCGCCGCCGGCCTGCTGCCCTGGCTAGAGAACTACACCTTCCCGGCCGAAAGCAAGTTCGCCGACCCCGCCCACTCGCGCGTGGTGGCCGACGTGTTCTTCGACGAGCTGCTGCGCAATGGCGTGACCACCTCGCTGACCTTCGCGACCTCGCACGTCGCCTCGGTCGACGCCTTCTTCGAGAGCGCGCAGCGCCGCCAGCTGCGCATGATCACCGGCAAGGTGCTGCAGGACCGCAACTCGCCCGACGGCGTGCGCGACGACACCGAGCAGAGCCTGGTCGACACCGAGGCGCTGATCCGCAAGTGGCACAACGTCGACCGCCTGGGCTACGCCATCACGCCGCGCTTTGCGCCCACCAGCACCGACGCGCAGATGCGCGGCGCCGGCGAGCTGGCCGCGAAGTACGGCGACACCTGGATCCAGTCGCACGTGGCCGAGAACCGCGACGAGGTGAAGTGGGCGCGCGAGCTGTACCCCAAGTCGCGCTCGTACCTCGACGTGTACGCCGACTTCGGCCTGCTGCGCGAGCGCGCCGTGTACGCCCACTGCATCTACCTGGACGACACCGACCGTGCGCTCATGCACGAGACGAAGACGGCCGCCGCCGTGAGCCCCACGAGCAACCTGTTCCTGGGCAGCGGCTTCTTCGACTTCGGCGCGGCCGACCGCCTCGAGCAACCTTACGGCCTGGCCAGCGACGTGGGCGGCGGCACGAGCTTCAGCCCCTTCCACACCATGCTGGCCGCGTACTACGTGGGCCGCGAGGGCCAGACCAAGACCGGCCTGAGCATCGCGCCCTCGCGGCTGTGGTGGCACCACACCGGCGGCGCGGCGCGTTCGCTGGGGCTGGACGGCGTGGTCGGCAACCTGCAGCCGGGCTGCGAGGCCGACTTCCTGGTGCTGAACCCGTCCGCCACGCCGCTGCTGGCGCGCAAGACCTCGCTGGCCAACAACCTCGAAGAGCTGCTGTTCGCGATGATCGTGCTGGGCGACGACCGGCTGGTCGAGCGCACGGTGATTTCGCAGGCGGGCTGAGCGGCGCCGGCGGGGGGAGGGCGCGCAGGGCGCCCATGCCACAATTCGGCCCCGATTTCCCCCGCAGCAGCATCAGCGAGCGCATATGAGCATCAAGAGCGACAAATGGATCCGGCGCATGGCCGAGAACGAAGGAATGATCGATCCCTTCGAACCGGGCCAGGTGCGCGAGAACGACGGCCACAAGATCATCAGCTACGGCACCTCGAGCTACGGCTACGACATCCGGTGCGCGCCCGAGTTCAAGGTCTTCACCAACATCCACAGCACGGTGGTGGACCCGAAGAACTTCGACGAGAAGAGCTTCGTCGACATGCACGGCGACTACTGCATCATTCCGCCCAACAGCTTCGCGCTGGCGCGCACCGTGGAGTACTTCCGCATCCCGCGCAACGTGCTGACCATCTGCCTGGGCAAGAGCACCTACGCGCGCTGCGGCATCATCGTCAACGTGACCCCGTTCGAGCCCGAGTGGGAAGGCTACGTGACGCTGGAGTTCAGCAACACCACGCCGCTGCCCGCCAAGATCTACGCGGGCGAAGGCTGCGCGCAGGTGCTGTTCTTCGAGAGCGACGAGGTCTGCGAGACCAGCTACAAGGACCGTGGCGGCAAGTACCAGGGCCAGCGCGGCGTCACGCTGCCCAAGACCTGACAGCCTGATACAGGCATCCTGACCGCCGGTTACGTTCCGGGCGGCCGGGCCAAGTACCATCCTGCGACGTTCCGGCAAATACACCGTTCAGCAAGCCGGCAAGGAGACTGCGATGAGATGGGAAGGCAACGAACAATCCGACAACGTCGAAGACCGCCGCGGCGGCGGTGGTGGGGGCGGCCTGTTTGGCGGTCGCAGCATCGGCATCGGCACCATCGCGGTCGCGCTCATCGCAGGCTGGGTCTTCGGCATCAATCCGCTCACCGTGCTGGGCCTGCTCAGCGGTGGCGGCGATCCGGTCCAGGTGCAGCAACAGCAGCAAGGCCCGGCGCCCAAGCCGCCCACCGGCGATCGCGAGGCGGCCTTCGTCTCCACCGTGCTGAAGAACACCGAGGTGGTCTGGACCGATCTGTTCCGCAAGAACGGCGGCAACTACCAGGCACCCCGGCTCGTGCTGTTCCGCGGCGCCACGCCCACGGCCTGCGGCACCGGTCAATCGGCCATGGGGCCGTTCTACTGCCCGGGCGACAAGAAGGTCTACATCGACCTGGCGTTCTACGACACCCTCAAGAACCAGCTCGGCGCGCCCGGCGAGTTCGCGCAGGCGTACGTCATCGCGCACGAGGTCGGCCACCACGTGCAGGACGAACTCGGCATCACCGCCAAGGTCGACGGCATGCGCGGGCGCCTGAGCCAGTCGCAGAACAACGCCATCAGCGTGCGCGTCGAGCTGCAGGCCGACTGCTTCGCGGGCGTGTGGGCGCACCACTCGCAGGAGTCGAAGAAGTGGCTCGACCCGGGCGACATCGAGGCCGCCATGAACGCCGCGCAGAAGATCGGCGACGACGCCCTGCAGCGTTCCGCGGGCCGCGCCGTGGTGCCCGACAGCTTCACCCACGGCTCCAGTGCACAGCGCCAACGCTGGTTCGGCACGGGCTACCAGACGGGTGAAATGAAGTCCTGCGACACCTTCAACGCGCGCAATCTGTAAAGATTGTCTCCCGAGAGCCCCGGATTCATTGGGGTCTTTGCTATTGAATAAATAGCAATTCGGCCTGCGCGGATGTTGTCGTTTCGTTGTCACTGCCGTTTTTTGCGGCAGTGCGACAATAGAAGGCTCAATGACAATGTCCTTCTCCAATCTATCGCTGGCAGAACCGCTGGCCCGCGCCGTGGCCGAAATGGGCTACGAGACCATGACGCCCATCCAGGCACAGGCCATTCCGGTCGTGCTTTCAGGCCAGGACGTGATGGGCGCCGCGCAGACCGGCACCGGCAAGACGGCGGCGTTCTCGCTGCCCTTGCTGCAGCGCATGCTCAAGCACGAAAACGCCTCCACCTCGCCCGCGCGGCATCCGGTGCGTGCGCTGGTGCTGCTGCCCACGCGTGAACTGGCCGACCAGGTCGCGCAACAGGTCAAGCTGTACGCCAAGTACACCAACCTGCGCAGCACGGTCGTGTTCGGCGGCATCGACATGAAGCCCCAGACGCTGGAGCTGAAGAAGGGCGTCGAAGTGCTCGTGGCCACGCCGGGTCGGCTGCTCGATCACATCGAAGCCAAGAACGCGGTGCTCAACCAGGTCGAATACGTCGTGCTCGACGAGGCCGACCGCATGCTCGACATCGGCTTCCTGCCCGACCTGCAGCGCATCCTGAGCTACCTGCCCAAGCAGCGCACCACGCTGCTGTTCTCGGCCACCTTCTCGCCCGAGATCAAGCGACTGGCCAGCAGCTACCTGCAGAACCCGGTCACCATCGAAGTGGCGCGGCCGAACGAAACGGCCTCCACCGTCGAACAGCACTTCTACAGCGTCTCTGACGACGACAAGCGCCGTGCGCTGAAGCAGATCGTCAAGCAGCGCGGCATTACGCAGGCCTTCGTGTTCGTCAACAGCAAGCTCGGCTGCGCGCGCCTCGCACGCTCGCTGGAGCGCGACGGTCTGCGTACCACCGCACTGCACGGCGACAAGAGCCAGGACGAACGCCTGAAGGCACTCGCTTCGTTCAAGGCCGGCGAAGTCGACCTGCTGGTGTGCACCGACGTCGCGGCCCGCGGCCTCGACATCAAGGACGTGCCCGCCGTCTTCAACTTCGACATCCCGTTCAACGCCGAAGACTACGTGCACCGCATCGGCCGCACGGGCCGTGCCGGCGCCTCGGGCCTGGCCGTGAGCTTCGCCAGCGGCGGCAACGATGCGCGCCTCGTGGCCGACATCGAGAAGCTGATCAAGAAGAAGATCGAGCTCGAACCCGTCGAGTTCGAAGAAGACCGCCCGCGCGGCCGCATCAACGACGGACGCCGCCACTGGCGTGAAGAAGGCGAAGCCGGCGACGCACGCGACGTGCTCGACCAGCCGCGCGAACGCCGCGAAGCCGACACCCGCCGCAGCATGAGCGGTGGTGGCCGCCCGCACCGTGCGCCGTCCGCGCCGCGCGATCCGTTCTTCGACAAGCCCTACGAGTCCGGCGAGCGCGAAGCCGCACCGGCCTGGGAAGCGTCGGCCAAGGCCGCGCCCGCACGCGGCATCTCGAGCAACATCAAGAGCAAGCGCAAGGTCGCGGCACTGTTCAAGGCGGCCGAGCCGGGTTGAGCCGGGGCTGCGCGACAGCGAAAGCAAAAAAGCCGGGCATGCCCGGCTTTTTTTCGTCTGCGCTGCGCGCGCTCAGGCCACGCGGAAGTGATGCGTGCCGTCGCGCCCCAACTGCTCCACCAGCCCGTACTCCCAGTCCAGGTAGCCCTGCATGGCCTCGACGGGCGCGTCGGTGCCTTCGTAGGGCCGGCGGTAGCGGTCGGTGCGGGCCGTGGCCAGGCGGGTCTCGCCGGTCTCGGCCGGCAGCCCGGCGGCGAACCAGGCGGTGTTGCCGCCCGTGAGCACCTGCACTTCCACGTCGCGCTGGCCGCGTGCGTCGAGCAGGGCGCGCAGGTCGGCGGCGGCGTAGCGTGCGAGCAGGCTGCTGCCGCAGGTCAGCACGTAGCGCGGGGCGGACGGGATGGCTTTGGTGTCGAGCGCCAGCGTCAGCTGCGCGCGGATCGCGTACCAGGCGCCGGGAATGTGACGCTTCACGTAGTTGGCGCTCGTGGTCACGTCGATCACGGCGGTGGCGGGCTGCTGCTTCAGCAACTCGGCCAAGGCTTGGGGTGCGATCTCGGCGACCGTGGCCGCGACGGGCGGGTAGGCCGACGTCGGCGTGCCGGTTTCGCTGAGCGCAGCGGCTGGCGGCACCGTGTCGGGCACGTACACCTCCCAGCCCATCTGCGCGAGCCATGAGGCGCTCATCGACGCGCGCACGCCGTCGTCGTCGGCCAGCACGATGCGTGCGCCGCGCACCGGCACCTGGTGATCGGTTTCCTGCACCAGCTGCCCCCCGGGCGCGCTCGCGAAGCCGGGCAGGTGACCGGCGGTGTATTCCTCGGGCGTGCGCACGTCGAAGCGGTACACGGTGCGGCCCGGGGCCTCGAGCGTGCCGAGCGCGTCGAGCGCGATGCGGCGCACGCCCGCGGCGTCGGCCACGCGGCGTGCGTTGGCCTGCGCCTGCGCGCGGTTCGCATCCGACACCGCGGCCGGTGCCTGCCGGCCCGCGCCGTGGTCGAGCACCTGGCCCGCGAGCTTCCAGCCGATGGTGCCGTTGCGCAGCGCCGCGACCGGGTTCGGGATGCCCGCGTTCACGAGCGACTGCGTGCCGATGATGCTGCGCGTGCGGCCCGCGCAGTTCACGATCACGCGCGTGGCCGGGTCGGGCGCGAGCTCGCGCACGCGCAGCACCAGTTCCGCGCCCGGCACGCTGGTGGCCGAGGGGATGCTCATGGTCTGGTATTCGTCGAAGCGGCGCGCGTCGAGCACGACCACGTCGGCGCGGCTGTCGATGAGCGCCTTCACCTCGGGCGCCGACAGCGACGGCGTGTGCCGCTCGTGCTCGACCAGTTCGCCGAAGGACTTGCTCGGCACGTTCACGTCGCGGAACAACTCGCCGCCCGCCGCGCGCCAGCCTTCGAGGCCGCCGTCGAGCAGGTGCACGTTGGTGTATCCCAGCGCGGCGAAGGTGCGTGCCGCCAGCGGCGCGAGATCGACACCGTCGTGCGCGCCGTACAGCACGATGAAGGTGTCGCGCCGCGGAATGCGTCGCCAGGCTTCGATCTCGATGCGCGACAGCGGCAGGTTGGCGGCCCACAGCGGGTGCTCCTGCGCGAACGGGTCTTCCTCGCGCAGGTCGAGCAGCGCGGTCTCCTCGCGCGCGATCAGCCGTTCGCGCAGCGCGGCGAAGGGCAGCAGGGGAAAGGAGGCGGTCGTTGTCGTCGTCATGCGGCAGTGTTTCGGAGTTCGGCGGAGCGGTCCCACAGGTTGGGCAGCAGCGTGTTGGAGTAGCCGGAGACGAAGGGCTTGCGCCCGCCTTCGGCCGGATAGGTGTGGCGGCGCACGGCGCCGATGTTGGCGCCGTACACGTGGATGCTGATCGACACCCGGTCGGCGTGCGCGTTGTGCACGCGGTGCAGGTCGCCCACGGTGGGTGACACGGCCTCGACATGGCCCGCATCGAGCCGCACCGACTCGCCCTGGGGCCGCGCGGTGCCGTCGGCGTCGAGCGCGTAGGGCTGGCTGTATTCGGCGCCGCGCAGCATGCCGATGAGGCCCCACACCGTGTGGTCGTGGATCGGCGTGGCCTGGCCCGGTCCCCAGACGAAGCTCACGACCGAGAAGCGCTCGGTGCTGTCGGCGTGCAGCAAAAACTGCTGGTAGTAGGTCGGGTCGGCCACGGCGAAGGCGTCGGGCAGCCAGTCGTCGCGCGCCACCAGCGTGCGCAGCAGCGCGCCGCCTTCGGACAGGATGCGCGGCTCGTCGGGCTGGCTGTCGAGCAGCCGGCCGAAGGCGCCGACGAAATCGCGCAGCGGAGCAATCATGCGGGGCGTTTCCAGAGTTGGGTGTCGGTGATCGCGCGCACATCCACGCGTGTGGGAAGGATACCGTCACGCGCCGAGCGGTCGGCCACAGTTTGCAGCGCGGCGATGTCGGCCTCGCTCACGGGGCGTCCCGCCACCGAGGCGCGCGCCGTGATGAGGCGCGCCGAGGCAATCGGCAGCCGCGTGAGCTGGCTGTAGGCCTGCGCATAGGCCTCGGGGTTGGCCAGCGCCCAGTCGCCCGCGCGGGCGAGCCGCTCGAGGAACTGCGCGATGGCCGCACGCTTTGCCGCATCGGCCAGCGAATGCTCGCTCGCGGTGATGAAGCCCAGCGCCGTGTTGATGCCGCGCCCGTCGCGCAGGATGCGCCCGCCCTGCTGCAGCGCGATGGCGTAGTAGGGGTCGAAGATGGCCCAGGCGTCGATCTGCTTCGACGCGAACGCGGCTGCCGCGTCGGTGGGCAGCACGAACTTCACCGTGACCTCGTCGCGCAGCACGCCGGCCTCTTCGAGCGCGCCGTAGAGCTGGTACTGCGAGATGCTGCCGCGCGCTGACGAGACGACCACCGTCTGGCCGCGCAGGTCGGCCACGCGGCGCAGCGGCGAGTCGGGCTGCACCACGATGCCCAGCGACTCGGCCTTGCCCACGCGCGTGGCGACGATCTTCAGCGGCGTCTTGCCGACGGCCGCCGCGAGCACCGGCAGGTCGCCGGCCATCGCGGTGTCGACGGCGGCGCTGCGCTGCGCCTCGAACAGCGGCGCGGCGCCCTGGAAGTTGGCCCAGCGGTAGGCAAAGGGCGCGTCGTCGAGGGCCTTGGAGGCCTCGAACAGCGAGCGCAGGCCGCCGGCCTGGTCGCCGAGCACCAGCGTGGCCTGGGGTTGCGCCAGGGCGCGCAACGGGCCGGCCACGGCCAGCGACAGCGCGGCGCCTTGCGCGAGCCAGGCGCGGCGAGAAATTGGCAGCGCGCTCATGCGGCACCTCCCGACGCTTGCAGCGCCCGCTGGCCCGCCGCGACCAGGATCGCGTCGTTCTGCGGCGTGTGGATGCGGCTGCACAGCACGTCGCGGTAGTGGCGCTCGAGCGGGTTCTGGCGCGTGAGGCCGTGGTTGCCGCTCAGCTGCAGCGCCAGTTCGACCACGCGGATGGCGTGCGTGGTCACGGTGTGCTTGAGCAGGCCGCTGTCGGTCGCGTGCGGGGTGTGGCCGCTGTCGACCGCGGCGGCCGCGTCGTCGAGCAGCACGCGGTTGGTACGCAGCAGCGCCTCGATCTCGCCCACCTGCTCCTGCACGCGCGGCAGGCTGGCCAGCGGCGCACCGAGGCTGCCGGGCGCGCGCCGGTTCAAAAAGTCGACCAGCCAGTCGCGCGCGGCGCGCGCCACGGCGTCGTAGAGGCTGCCCAGCAGCACGACCATCCAGGCCTGCTGCGCTGCATGGGCGTCGATGTCGGTCTGGCTGCCGGCGCCGGGCGCCCAGTCGGCGGGCGTGCGCAGGTCGACGGCGTGGTCGGCGGCAATGGCGACGTCTTCGAACACCACCTCGTGGCTGCCCGAGGCGCGCAGGCCCAGGTGGTCCCAGCTCGCGATCACGCGGATGCCGGGCGCGTCGCGCGGCACCAGGAACACGCCGGTGCGTGGTGCGGGCTCGTCGGTGCGGGCCCAGACCGCGAGCCACGACAGGCCCTCGATGCCGGTGGTGTAGAGCTTGTGGCCGTCGATGCGCCAGCCCTCGGGCGTGCGCCGCGCCACGGTGCCGGGCAGGCCGCCGCGCGCGGGCGAGCCCAGCGCGGGCTCCACGCGCAGCGCGTTGATGAGCGCGCCGTGCGCCACCGCGTCGCGTGCCACGCGCTCGCGCAGGTGCGCGGGCCAACGGCTCTCGCGGCGCGCGAGCGCCTGGTGCTGCAGGTAGGTCATGGTGAGGATCAGCGCGGTGGCGGGTTCGCCGCGCGCCACCGCCGCGATCACGCGGCGCGCCGTGGCCAGCGTGGCACCGCCCCCGCCGTATGCGGCAGGTGCGACGAGGCCGATCAGGCCCTGCGCCTGCAGCGCCTCGAAGTTCTGGCGCGGAAAGGCGCCGCTGCGGTCGTGGTCTTCCGCCGTGGCCGCGAACTGGGCCGACAGGCGGGCCAGCACGGCGGGATCGACGGAGGGCGGGGTGTCTGTTTCGGGAACGGCCGGCGCGCGGCGCAAGGGGAGTGCACTCATGGTGCCCGCACGGTAAAGGCCCGCTGCCAGCGCGCGAAGGATGCATCGCGCATATCCAAATTCGTTTTTCTGCGTTCGTTTTCGGGGCCCGTCTCGGTACGGTCTCGCTTCTCCTCGTGAGTGAGTGAAGAAGAAAGAACACAAGGCATGACACCCGATTTCCCGCTGGACCGACGCCGTCTGCTGCAGGCCGCCGCCGCATGGGGCGTGGCGGCTTCGGGCGTGGCGCAGGCCGCCGCGCCCTCGCGCGACCTGTCGGGCGTGACGCTGCGCGTGGGCACCTACAAGGGCCTGTGGCGCCCGCTGCTCACGGCCTCGGGCCAGGCCGACACGCCCTACAAGATCGACTGGCGCGAACTCAACAACGGCGTGCTGCACATCGAGGCCATCAACGGCGACGCGCTCGACCTGGGCTCGGGCAGCGAGATTCCGCCGGTGTTCGCGGCGCGGCAGAAGTCGAGCGTGCGGCTCGTGGCCGTGACGCACGAAGACCTCAACAACCAGGCCACGCTGGCGCGCAAGGACTCGGCCATCCGCAGCATCGCCGACCTCAAGGGCAAACGCGTGGGCTACGTGCGCGCCACCACCTCGCACTACTACCTGGCCAAGCAGCTGGCCGAGGCCGGGCTGTCGTTCAACGACATCCAGCCCGTGAGCCTCACGCCGGCCGACGGCCTCTCGGCCTTCGCGCGCGGCGACCTCGATGCCTGGGCCATCTACGGCTACAACGGCCAGCTCGCGCGCACCCAGTACGGCGCGCGCACGCTCAAGACCGGCGTGGGCTACCTGTCGGGCAACTTCCCCATCTACGCCAACCCGCGCGCGCTCGACGACACGCTGCGCCGCGCGGCGCTGGGCGACCTGCTGCAGCGCCTGCAGCGCGCGTTCGCCTGGATCAACGGCAACTTCCTGGCCTACGCCCGCGCGCAGTCGGCCGAGACGCGCGTGCCCGTGGGCGACCTGGTCGAGCTGTTCAACGGCCGCAGCGGCGACTACAGCCTGGGCCCCGTCACCGACGCCGTGGTGCGCAGCCACCAGGACGTGGCCGACACCTTCCAGAAGATCGGCGTGCTCGACGGCCCGGCCGACGTGAAGCCCCTGTGGGACCGCCGCTTCGAAAACCTGTTGCGGCTGCCCGCTGCCTGACCCCTTCATTCCATCCGCATCCACGAGGACACCATGAGCCAGAACGACGTTGAATTCATCGGCATGATCCAGGGCCAGAAGGTCTCGGAGATCCACGCCGCCAAGGGCCCGGCCATCGACCGCGACTACGTGCGCGCCTTCGCGCAGGCGCACGAGAACGCCGGCTTCGACCGCGTGCTGGTGCCGCACCATTCCACCAGCCCCGACGCCACGCTCACCGTGGCCTATGCGGCCTCGGTGACCGAGCGCATCCACTTCATGCTCGCTCACCGCCCGGGCTTCGTGGCGCCCACGCTTGCGGCGCGCCAGTTCGCCTCGCTCGACCAGTTCAGCGGCGGGCGGCTCGGCGTGCACTACATCTCGGGCGGCTCCGACGAGGAGCAGAGGCGCGACGGCGACTGGCTCGACCACGACCAGCGCTACGCCCGCACCGACGAATACCTCGAGGTGCTGCACAAGGTGTGGACGGCCGAGAAGCCCTTCGACCACGAAGGCGCGCACTATCGCTTCCAGAACGCGTTCTCCGAAGTGAAGCCGGTGCAGACGCGCCATGGCAAGCCGCACGTGCCCGTGTACTTCGGCGGCGCGTCGGAGGCGGCGATTCCGGTCGCGGGCAAGTACGCCGACGTGTACGCGCTGTGGGGCGAGTCGCTCGACCAGGCGCGCGAACTCACGACGCGCGTGCGCGCCGAGGCGGCCAAGCATGGGCGCAGCGTGCGCTTCTCGGTGTCGTTCCGGCCAATCCTTGCGGAGACTGAAGACGCGGCATGGGCGCGCGCCGAGAACATCCTGGCGGAGACGAAGCGCCTGCGCGTGGTGCAGGGCTACAACCGCGGCGGGCCGCAGCAGAGCGAAGGCGCCAAGCGCCTGCTGGCCGCAGCCGAGAAGGGCTCGCGCCTGGACAAGCGCCTGTGGACCGCGGTCGCGCAGGAGATCGGCGGGCGCTCCAACAGCACCGCGCTGGTCGGCACGCCCGAGCAGGTCGCCGATGCGCTGCTCGACTACTACGACCTCGGTGTGACGACCTTCCTGATCCGCGGCTTCGATCCGCTCGAAGACGCGACGGACTATGGGCGCGCGCTGATTCCGCGCACGCGCGAACTCGTCGCGCAGCGCCTGCAGTCGCAGCGCAAGGCGGCCTGAGCCATGAGCGCCGTTCTTTCGATCGACCGCCACGCGGCCCAGCCGCTGAAGCTGCACGCGAACTCGCAGCAGAAGCACTGGTTCGACCCCATCCCGCCGCGCCCCACCGTGCAGGCCGAGCGCCGTCACCGGCAGGAGCGCCTGGCGGGCGCCTTCCGCCTGTTCGCGCGCTTCGGCTTTGCGCAAGGCCTGGCCGGCCACATCACGGCGCGCGACCCGGAGCTGACCGACCACTTCTGGGTCAACCCGCTGGGCGTGCACTTCTCGCGCATCAGGGTGTCCGACCTGCTGCTGGTCAATTCGAAGGGCGAAACGGTCGTCGGCGACCGGCCGCTCAACAAGGCCGCCTTCGCCATCCACGCCGCGATCCACGAGCACAACCCGAACATCGTGGCCGCCGCCCACACGCACTCGACCTACGGCAAGGCCTGGTCCACGCTGGGCCGCAAGCTCGACACGCTCACGCAGGATGCCTGCGTGTTCCACGACGACGTGGCGCTGTTCGACGACTTCACCGGCATGGTGGTCGACACCAGCGAGGGCGATCGCATCGCCCGCGCGCTGGGCGACAAGAAAGGCGCGATTCTCAAGAACCACGGCATCCTGACGGCCGGCCCCACCGTGGAGGCCGCCGCGTGGTGGTACATCGCGCTGGACAACGCCTGCCACACGCAGCTGCTGGCCGAAGCCGCCGGCACGCCGCAGCCGATCGACGAGGCCACCGCACGCCACACGCACGGCCAGATCGGCGGGCCCGAAGGCGCGATCCATTCCTTCGACAGCCTGTACGAAGGCCTGGTCGAGGCCGAGCCCGAACTCCTGCTTTGACGATGACGACGAACCCCCGGAGCCTTTCCCCGATGAACGCATCCCTTTCCCGCCGCAGCGTGCTGCGCACCGGCGCCGCCGCCGCCGTGGTCGCCTCGGGCGGCCTCATTGCCTCGCAGGCCTTCTCGCAGCAGGCGCGCAAGCTCACCTTCGCCTGGAACGCCGCCGCGTTCTGCCTCTCGCCCGTGGTGGTGGCGCAGGAGCGCGGCTACTTCGAGCGCAACGGCCTGCAGGTGGACCTCATCAACTACACGGGCTCGACCGACCAGCTGCTCGAATCGCTCGCCACCGCCAAGGCCGACGCGGCCGTGGGCATGATCCACCGCTGGCTCAAGCCGCTCGAATCGGGCTTCGACGTCAAGATCGTCGGCAGCTCGCACGGCGGCTGCGTGCGCCTGGTGGGCGCCAAGGACGCGGGCGCCACCAGCCTGGCCAGCCTCAAGGGCAAGATCATCGGCGTGTCGGACATCGCGAGCCCGGGCAAGAACTTCTTCTCGATCCTGCTGGCCAAGAACGGCATCGACGCCGACCGCGACGTGACCTGGCGCCAGTACCCGGCCGACCTGCTCGACATCGCAGTGAAGAAGGGCGAGATCCACGCCATTGCCGACGGCGACCCGAACGTGTACCTCATCGAGAAGCGCAACCAGGGCACCTTCGTCGAGCTCGCGAGCAACCTCTCGGGCGAGTACAAGGACAAGGTCTGCTGCATCGTCGGTGCGCGCGGCGAGCTGGTGCGCAAGGACAAGGCGACCGTCGCCTCGCTGGTGCGCGCCATCGCGCAAGCCTCCGACTACGTGGCCGAGAACCCGAACGAGTCGGCCAAGCTCTTCGCCAAGTACTCGCCGAAGGTGCCGGTCGAAGACCTGCGCGCGCTGCTGGGCACGCTCACGCACAACCACCACCCGCTGGGCCGCAAGCTGCGCGACGAGGTGGAGTTCTACGCGCGCGACTTCCGCGGCGTCGGCGTGCTCAAGAAGACCACCGACCCGGTGCGCTTCGCGGAGCACGTGTCCTTCGATCCGTTGGCATGAGCGCCGTCATCGACCGGGTGCTCGAGGCACCGCCACCGGCGCCGGGCAGTTGGCGCCGCCCCGGCATCGAGAAGGCCGCGCCGGCCGCCGTGTTCGCGCGCCCCGCCGAAGGCTTCTGGCGCACCGGCGCGCTCGCGAGCGCGGGCTGGATCGCGCTGGGCCGGCTCACCGTCTACTGGCCCAACAAGGCCGTGGGCTTCAGCGACTGGGCCTACACCGACGAGTTCGGCATCGCCGCCATCGCCATCGGCGCAGCGCTTCTGCTCGTGGCGCTGCTCGGCACGCGCGCAGGCCGCGTGGCGCGCACGCTGCGCCCGACCGGGCCATGGCTGGTCGCGCTGCCGGTGCTGTTCGCCATTTGGGAGATCGCGACCGCGAAGCTCGCGCTGCTGCCCACGCCGTTCTTCGCGCCGCCGCAGAGCCTCATCGAAACCTACATCGACGATTGGCGCCGCCTCGGCGAAAGCCTGGCGCATTCGGCGCGGCTGCTCGCCCACGGCTTCGTGCTGGGCGCGCTGGCGGGCTTTCTCACGGGCGTGACCATCGGCTGGTCGCGCATCGCGGGCTACTGGGTGCATCCGGTGCTGCGCTTCGTGGGGCCGGTGCCGGCCTCGGCACTGTTGCCGCTGGCGTTCTTCTTCTTTCCGTCGAGCTACGCGGCGGCCGTGTTCCTCATCGCGCTGGCCACGGGCTTTCCGGTGGCGGTGCTGACGTGGTCGGGCGTGGCGGGGGTCAACCGCAACTACTACGACGTGGCGCGCACCATGGGCGCGAGCGAGCGCTTCCTGGTGCTGCGCGTGGCGATTCCCGCCGCGCTGCCGCAGGTGTTCGTGGGGCTGTTCATGGGCCTGGGCGCCGCGTTCTCGGTGCTGGTCACGGCCGAGATGATGGGCGTGAAGGCCGGGCTGGGCTTCTACCTGTCGTGGGCGCAGGGCTGGGCCTCGTACTCGAACATGTACGCCGCGCTGATCGTCATGGCGCTGCTGTGCTCGGGCCTGATCACGCTGCTGTTCAAGGTGCGCGACCGCGTGCTGTCGTGGCAGAAGGGGACCGTCAAATGGTAGCCACCGTTGAACCCCATGTGCGCCAGGCCGGCGCGCAGATCGACATCCAGGGTGTGAGCCACTGGTTCGATGTGCCGGCGGGTCCGCTGCAGGTGCTCGACGACATCGACCTCACGGTCAAGCCCGGCGAGTTCGTCGCGCTGCTCGGGCCGAGCGGCTGCGGCAAGTCGACGCTGCTGCGCCTCGTGGCCGGGCTGGAGCCCGCCACCGCCGGTCGCATCACGCAAGACGGCGCACCCATCACGCGGCCCGACCCGTCGCGCATCGTCGTCTTCCAGGACCCGACGCTCTACCCCTGGCGCAGCGTGTGGGACAACGTGGCGCTCGGCCTGCAGGCGCGCGGCGTGCTCAAGGCGCAGCGCGGGCGCGTCGACGAGGCGCTGAAGCTCGTCGGCCTCACCGACTTCGCCAAAGCCTTTCCGCACCAGCTCTCGGGCGGCATGGCGCAGCGCGTGGCGCTGGCGCGCGCGCTGGTCAACGACCCGCAGCTGCTCGTGCTCGACGAGCCGCTGGGCAAGCTCGACTCGCTCACGCGCATCGCGATGCAGAGCGAGCTGGTCAACCTGTGGCAGCGCGCGGGCTTCTCGGCGCTGCTGGTGACGCACGACGTGGAAGAGGCGCTGTTCCTCGCCAACCGCGTGATCGTGCTGAGCGACCGGCCGGCGCGCATCGCGGCGGAGCTCGTGGTCGACCTGCCGTACCCGCGCCACCGCGGCCATGCGCGTTTGGCAGAACTCCGTCACGAAGCGCTGCGCCACCTGGGGCTCGACGCCACCTGGTAGATGTAGCTCGCCCCCAGGCTGCGCGCACTTCGTGTCGCTTCGCCAACCCCCTACCGGGGGCGGGCCGGCCGCTTCGGGCGGCCGTGCGCGGCGGCCCCTTGAACAGATATGAACGCTCTGCCGGAAGCCGACTGGCTCAATTTCCTGATCGACCTGCTCCAGGACGCCCAACTGCAGCTGCTGCGCGTGCTCGATGCGCTCGGCCTCGTGCAAAAGATGCATGGCCAGCCGGCGTGGCCGTGGGCGCACCGGCTGTCGGGCGAGAACCTGCTGATCGACCTGGGGCAGGCGCGCAGCCTCGCGTGGACGCTGGCGTGCGTCGGCATTGCTTTGCTGCTGCTGTTGATCGCGTTGCTCTGGCGGCGCCCGCGCTGGTACCTGCTCGCGCTGGTGCCGATGCTGCTGATCGCCGCGCCCTGGCCCCACGCGAACGTCGTGCTCGTGCCTGCAACGCCGGCGAGCTTCCACGCGTCGCCGACCGGCTTCACGGCCACGTCGATCGCGCAAGGGCGCGTGCTCTACGCGCAGCACTGCGTGAGCTGCCACGGCACCGACGGCAAGGGCGAAGGGCCGCTGGCCGCCTCGCTGGCCGTGTGGCCGCCGAACCTCACGGGCCCGCTGCTGTGGCGCCGCGCCGATGGCGACCTGCTCTGGCGCGTGCTTCACGGCACCGCCGCCATGCCTGGCTTCGGCGGCCCGCTCGACGCGGCCGATGCTTGGGCGCTCATCGACTACATGAAGGCGCAGGGCGCGGGCCAGAGCCTGCGCGCGCAGGGCCACTGGCCGCAGCCCGTCGGCCTGCCCGACATGGCGGTGCGCTGCGGCGCGCAGGCGCCCAAGTCGCTCGCGCAGTGGCGCGGGCAGCGCGTGCGCGTCGTGGCGGGCACCGTCGCGCCCAGCGAAGACCCGCGTCTGGTGACGGTGCAGCTGCTGCCGCCCGGGGCGAAGGCGGCGGGCGTCACCGCCGATTGCGTGGCCGATTCACCGGCCGCGTGGGAGGCGCTGGCGCTCATCGCGGGCACCGACCAGCTCGCGGGCATGCAGCTCATCGCCGACCGCGACGGCTGGCTGCGCGTGCGCGGCCAGCCGGGGCAGGCCGGCTGGTCCGACGACGACCTGCTGTGCCGCAGCGACAGCCCGCCGGCCGTCTCGGCGAAAGGCGCCGTGCTGCCACCCGATGGCCTGGGCGCGCTCATCGCCCGCATGGACGCCGAGCCGGTGCGCTTCGTCAAGGGCGGCTTCATCCACTGATTTCCTTTTCACTGCTTCCACGGAGAACGAACCCATGACCTCACACCTCGACCGATCGCGCCGCCAACTGCTTGCCGGCGGCCTTGCCGCCGCCACGACCGCCACCTTGCCAGCCTTCGTGCGTGCGCAGGGCCGCCCGGTGCTCAAGGCCGGCGACCAGAAGGGCGGGCTGCGCGCGCTGCTCGAAGCGGCGGGCGGGCTCGAAGGCCTGGGCTACGACATCCAGTGGTCGGAGTTCCCGGCCGCCGCGCCGCTGGCCGAGGCGCTCAACGCGGGCGCGGTCGATTCGGGCCCGATCGGCGATGCGCCGCTGATCTTCGCGCTTGCGGCCGGCACGCGCGTCAAGGCCATCGGCGCGAACCGCTCCGACGCCTACGGCACGGCGGTGCTGGTGCGGCCCGATTCGCCGCTCAAGAGCGCGGCCGAACTCAAGGGCAAGAGCGTCGCCACCAACCGCGGCTCCATCGGCCACTACGTCACGCTCAAGGCGATCACGGCGGCGGGCCTGAAGCCCGAGGACGTGAACATCCGTTTTCTTGCACCGGCCGATGCCAAGCTCGCACTCACGCAAGGCTCGGTCGATGCCTGGGCCACCTGGGAGCCCTACACCGCGTTGGCCGAAATCAGCCGCCATGCGCGCGTGCTGGTCAGCGGGCGCGGCCTGCTGCCGGGGCTGAGCTACCTCGCCGCGACCGACGCTGCCATTGCCGCCAAGCGGCCGGTGCTGCAGGACTTTCTGCAGCGCGTGGTGAAGGCGCAGCGCTGGTCGTACCGCAACGTCGATGCGTTCTCGGCCACGCTGGCGCGCATCATCGGCATTTCGCCCGAGGCGGCGAAGCTGCAGTTCGAGCGGCGCCAGCAGCAGTGGATTCCCATCGATGCGCAGGTCATCGCCGACCAGCAGGGCACGGCCGATTTCTACCGGCAGGTGGGGCTCATCAAGCAGCCGCTCGACGTGAAGGGCACGTTCGACACCGGCTTCGGCGCAACGGCCTAGAACCGCCGTTCGAGCGCCTGCACGCGGAAGTCCTGCGGCGCGATGCCGTAGGCGCGGCGAAAGGCGCGGCTGAAGTCCGAGGCGCTGCGAAAGCCGGCGCCGTAGGCGATGTCGGTCACCATCACATGCGGGTAGCGCGCCAGGTCGCTCGCCGCCTGGCGCAGCCGCAGGCTGCGGATGTAGCTGCCCAGCCCGCCTTCGTGCTGGAACATGCGGTACAGCGTGGGGCGCGGCAGCTGCAGCGCGGTCAGCACACTCTCGGGCGTGAGGTCGGCGCGGTGCAGGTGCGTCTGCACGTGGCGACGCACCCGGTCGAACATGGCGGCGCGTGCCGCCGCGCGCGCGTTGCCGTCGAAGCCGGCCTGCTTGCCGAAGGCCGACACCACCAGCTGCGCGCCCGTGCGCACCGCACTCTGGGCCGCCGCCGGCGTCATGCCGCCGATGTGGCGCGCCAGCGAGATCGCGTGCCCCGCCGCCAGCCGCGCCAGCGGCGTGGTGCAGGCCAGCGTGCGCCCGTGCAGGGCCTCGGGGTCGGGGAAGCTCTCCTGCACCAGCGCGCCGGGCACGAAGAAGGTGTGGACCCGGCAGTCGTGGCGCCGCATGCGCACCGGCTGGTTCATGTCCAGCGCAAGGATGGTGGGCGTGCCGGCGGGGGCGGGCGGCGCTTCGCCCTTGCGGCGTGCAACCGGCGTGGCCCGCACCCGCAGGTCGTCGACGCCGCCTTCCTCGAACACATGGAACACGAAGTCGCGCACGCTGTCGGTCGACACGCGGGCCAGCGAGCGCTCCAGCACCAGCGTGTCGGAGCGGCATTCGGTGAAGACCAGGCCGCCCACGTCGTAGCGGTCGATCGCGGCGTGGAAGGGGCGCTCGAGTGCGTCGCGCGAGGGCAGGGCGTCCATCACATGGCCGACGCGCGCGCGCCAAGCCAGGAACTGCCGGTCGGGCGGCTCTGCGTGCACGTCGAAATGGCTGTGCGCCACGCCCGGGGGACAGAGGGGGCGTTCGGGGGCCGTGGCGGCGCTGTGCGTCATAGGGCGAGGTCGGAGCGGCGCCAAGGGGCTGGAGGGTCCATGCCCGACAAATAGTACTAACTAAGCGTTAAAAAATCACAGATTTTGCGAAATTCTCCCAAGAACTGAGACGGAAGGTCAAGGCTGTTTACAAAGCGACCTCAGGCTCGCGAGAGGCGTCCTTGCTTTGCATTTCGTGGCAGAGGGGCGCCGGGTTTACTTTTTCCCCTAGCGTTGATCGACCGAGCGAGCATTGACATGTCCAAAGGAAGCGCCGAGCTGCGTGCCATTTCGGAACTGGACGACGCACCGCCCTTGAGCCCCGCCGTGGCCGCGAATGCCGCAGCGCGGCTCTTTGCCCAAGCCAACCAGCTGGAGCTGGCCAACCTGATGGCGGCGGTCGAGCGCGGCGACGTGTGGGCGGCTGCGCGTACGGCGCGGCAGATCCTGTGCGACATCGAGGAGGCGGCCCTGGCGGCGCACGGGCTCGACCGGACGCAAGAAGAAACCGGCGACGAGGGCTTGCTCTCGCCGCGCGAACTCAAGGTGCTGGAACTCGTGGCCCAGGGCTGGAGCAACCGGCGCGTGGCCGAGGCGCTGCACCGCTCCGACAGCACGGTCGCCAGCCAGATCAAGAGCATCTACCGCAAGCTGTCGGTCCATTCGCGCACGCAGGCCGTGCACGAGGCCACGCGGCGCGGGCTGCTGCGCCCCTCGGGCGCGGCGCAGCGCCGGGTGATCAGTTTCCCGGGGTCCGGGCCCGCGCGCGGCTGAGCTCAGGCGGCCTTGCGCGTGCGCGGCCTGGGCGTGCCGCCGGCCGCCGGCAGCTGTTCGCGCAGGTAGGCCAGGAAGGTGCGCACCACCTCGGGCAGCGTGCGATCGGCCAGCGTCTGCAGTTCGACCGAACGCCCGCGCATGCCGGGCTCGCGGATCTCGGCCGCCACCAGCTCGCCGCGCTGCACGCGGTCGCGCACCGTGATCTCGCCCGTGATGGCCAGCCCGCCGCCCTGCAGCACGAAGTTGGCAAGGGCCTCGAAACGGTTGCTCACCAGCACGGGCTCGAACACGAGGCCGCGGTTGCTGCAACCCACGTCGAACAGCTGGCGCACCGTGTTCTCGGGGCTGCCCAATGCGATGGGAAAGGGATGCATCTGCGCCAGCGTCACGCTGCGCGATTTCGCCAGCGCATGGTCGGGCCGCATGATCGCGAACACCGACGCCGCCTGGCGGTGCTCGACCCGGATGCCGCGCACCGCCGCGCGGCTGTAGGTCAGGCCGATGTCCGCCTCGCCGAGCAGCACGGCATCGCTCACCTGCGTCGGGCCGGTGGCATCGAGCCGGAAGCGCACGCCCGGGTACTGTTCGCGGAACGCCGCGATGGTGCGCGGCAGGAATTCGTTGGCGAAGCCCGAGGAACAGGCGATGCGCACCCGCCCGCTCAGCGGCCCCTGCAGCGCCTGGATGTCCGACAGCACGCGCTCGGCCTCCAGCGCGCCGCGCAGCGCGTGCGCCGCCAGCAGCTCGCCTGCGGCGCTGGGCACCATGCCGCGTGGGCGGCGCTCGAACAGCGGCGCGCCCACCAGCGTTTCGAGCGCGGCCACCTGGCGGCTGATGGCCGAGATGCTGACGTTCAGCCGCGCGGCCGCCTCGGTGAGCGAGCCGGTGCGGGCCACTTCGAGGAAGTAGCGCAGCGAGGTTTCCTGCAGGCGGCGGCTGGGCATGGGGTGGCGTGAGGTTTGCACTGAATGCAAAGGTAGCTCAAGAAAATAGCAATTGTTGAAAAGGTGCCCGCTTTTTATGCTGCGCAGATCCCCGGTTCGCCGTCCTGCTCCCTTCTGCGCTGCCATCCATGTCCAACCCTTCCCCCCGCTCATCCCGCCGCCTGTTGGCGCTGCTCCCCACGGCCGTCCTGCTGCTGGGCCACGGCCTCGCGCAGTCCGCCGAACTCTCGCCGGCCCAGGCCGAGCGCCATGCGCAGGGCACCTACCGCGAGTACTTCGAGCTGCTGGCGCTGCCCAACGACGCCACCGTGCCGGAGGACATCCGCAAGAACGTCGACTGGCTGGAGCAGGCCTTCCGCAAGCGCGGCTTCACGACGAAGCAGCTGCCCAACAACGGCAAGCCGATGCTCTACGCCGAGTTCCCGGGCAGCGACCCGGCGCGCAAGACGGTGCTGTTCTACATGCACCTCGACGGCCAGCCGGTGATCCCCGCGCAGTGGGCGCAAAAGAGCCCGTGGACGCCCGTGCTCAAGCGCAAGACAGAGAAGGGCGAGTGGGAAGAGATCGATGCGGCCCGGCTCTTCAGCGGCCCGCTGGACCCCGAGTGGCGCGTGTTCGGCAGGGCCTCGGCCGACGACAAGGGCCCGATCATGATGCTGCTGGCGGCCATCGACGCGCTGAAGGCCGGCGGCGGCCAGCCGGCGGTCAACGTGAAGGTGATTCTCGACAGCGAGGAAGAAAAAGGCTCGCCGTCCATCAGCCAGGTCATGCAGGCGCACCGCGAGTTGCTGCGCAGCGACGCCATCGTGATCCACGACGGCCCCATGCACGCGACCAACCGGCCCACGCTGGTGTTCGGCAACCGCGGCGCGGCCGATGCGCGGCTCACCGTGTACGGCGCCAAGGTGCCGCTGCACAGCGGGCACTACGGCAACTATGCGCCCAACCCGGCGCAGCGCCTGGCCAGCCTGCTGGCCACGATGAAGGACGACACGGGTCGCGTGACCGTGCCCGGCTACTACGACCGCGTGAAGATCGGCGAGGCCGAGCGCAAGATCATGGCCGCCGTGCCCGACGACGAGGCCGCGCTCAAGCGCCGCCTGGGCCTCGCGCGCACCGACCGGGTCGGCGCCAACTACCAGGAGGCGATGCAGTACCCCTCGCTGAACGTGCGCGGCATGGCCTCGGCGGCCGTGGGCGACAAGGTGGCGAACATCGTCCCCGACAAGGCCGAGGCCGAGATGGACCTGCGCACCACGCCCGACTCCGACGCGCCCTACCTGGGCAAGCTCATCGAGGCGCACATCGTCAAGCAGGGCTACCACCTCGTGAAGGGCGCACCCAGCGACGAGGAGCGCGCCCGCTACGACAAGCTCGCCAGCTTCAGCTACCGCAGCGAGGGCGCCGACGCGGCGGGCTCGCCGATCAATTCACCGATCGGCCAGTGGGCCTACAAGGCGTTGACCGACACCTTCGGCACCACGCCCGAGCCGGTGCGCATCCGCATGATGGGCGGCACTGTGCCGACGGCGGAAATCGTGCGCGTGCTGCAGGTGCCCTTTGCGATCATTCCGCTGGTGAACGCCGACAACAACCAGCACGCGGCGAACGAGAACCTGCGCATGGGCAACTACGTGACCGGCGTGCAGACGGTCTACGCGCTGATGACGCACGGGTTCTGAGCCTGCACAGGGCCAGCGCTCGTCAGGCCCCCTTGCCGGGCTTCTGCGCCTGCTCGCATTCCACCTGGACCAGTTCGCGCTGGTCCAGCGTGGCGCCGAAGCGCACCGCGCTGAGGCAGCCGCCCCACACGCAGCCGGTGTCGGTCGAGAGCAGGTCGGGCCGCGAGAGCCAGCCCAGCGTCGACCAGTGGCCGAAGGCGACCGTGGCCGCGGCGGTCTTGCGGCCCGGCACGTCGAACCACGGCAGGAAGCCCTCGGGGCCGGGAATGGCGCCGTCCTTGCTCTCGAACTCCATCACGCCTTCGGGCGTGCAATAGCGCAGGCGCGTGAGCGCGTTGACGATCACGCGCAGCCGTGCGTGGCCCGTGAGCGCGTCGTCCCAGTGGTCGGGTGTGTTGCCGTACATCTCGTGCAGGAAGTCGCCCAGCGCGGGTCCGCGCAGCACCGACTCGACCTCCGACGCCAGTGCCAGCGTGTCGCCCACCGTCCACTGCGGCAGAACGCCGGCATGCACCATCAGCAGGTCGCCGCCGCCGATCTGCATGTGCAGCGCCATGTGCTGCTGGCGCAGCCAGTCGAGCATCGCCGCGCTGTCGGGCGCGGCCAGCAGGTCGGCCACGGTGTCCTTGCGCCCGCCCTTGCGAACGCCGTGCGCCACGCCCAGCAGGTGCAGGTCGTGGTTGCCCAGAAGGCTGCGTGCCGAGGCGCCGTAGCCCTGCAGGCGGCGCAGCACCGCGGCCGAATCGGGGCCCCGGTTGACCAGGTCGCCGAGCACCACGAGCGTGTCGCGGCTGGGAGAGAAATCGATCTTGTCGAGCAGCCGGCCCAGGGGGGCATCGCAGCCCTGGACGTCGCCGATACAGTAAAGTGACATTCCCTCATTCTCTCCCCCCGTTCATGGATGTCTTCCTGCTGGCCTTGCTGACCACCCTCAATGCGGTGTTCGCAATGTCCGAAATGGCCCTTTCCACCAGCCGCCGCGCACGCCTCGCGGCCTTGGCCGAAACGGGGGACACCGGGGCGGAGGCTGCGCTGAAGCTGATGGAATCGCCTACGCAATTCCTCTCGACCGTGCAGATCGGCATCACCTCGATCGGCATGCTCAGCGGCATCGTGGGCGAGGCCGCCTTCGCGGCGCCGCTCGCCGTGTGGATGGAAGGCCTGGGCATGGGCGCCGGCACCTCCAGCATCGTGTCGACCGCGGTGGTGGTGACCTGCATCACCTTCTTCACCATCATCTTCGGCGAGCTGGTGCCCAAGCGCATCGGCCAGCTGTACCCCGAGCCGGTGGCACGCTTCGTGTCGCGCCCCATGCGCGGGCTGGCCAAGGGCGCCAAGCCCTTCGTGTGGCTGCTGGCCGGCGCCACCGCCACCACGCTGAAGCTGCTGCGCATCGACGCCAACGCCGCGCGCTCGGTGACGGAAGAAGAAATCTCGGCCAGCCTTGAAGAAGGCGTGGACGCCGGCGTGATCGAGCAGCACGAGCACCAGATGGTGCGCAATGTGTTCCACCTGGACGACCGCCGCCTGTCGTCGCTCATGATCCCGCGCGCCGACATCGAATGGCTCGACGCCTCCAACACCGTGGCGCAGGCGCTGCAGAAGGTGGCGGACGCCGCGGCGCTCAACCTCGTGCATTCGTGGTACCCCGTCTGCCGCAACTCGCTGGATGACGTGGTCGGCGTGATCAGCGTGGCGCACCTGCTGCGCCTGGGTTCCGCCCATAAGGGCGTGCTCGGCCAGGAGGCCACGCCCGCCGTGTTCGTACCCGAGACGCTCACCGGCATGGAGCTGCTCGAGCAGTTCCGCACGCGCGCCGGCCGGCTGGTGTTCGTGGTCGACGAGTACGGCGTGGTGCAGGGCCTCATGACCCCGCGCGACCTGCTCGAGGCCATCACCGGCGAGTTGCAGCCCGGCATGCAGGCCGACGCCTGGGCGCACCAGCGCGCCGACGGCATGTGGGAGCTCGACGGCCTCATGCCCGTGTCGGAGCTGCGCGCGCGCCTGGGCATCCGCGAGCTGCCCGACGAAGAGCGTGGGCGCTACAACACCGTGGCGGGCCTGCTCATGTCCGTGTCGGGCCACCTGCCCGCCGTGGGCGAGCACATCGACTGCGCGGGCTGGTGCTTCGAGGTCGTGGCGCTCGAAGGGCGCCGCATCGACCGCGTGCTGGCGTCGCCGGACCCAGCCGCGCCGCAAGAAGACTGAAGAGGAGGGCGCGGCCATGCTGTCGCTGCTTGCACTGAGTTGCCCCCAATGCTCGGCCCCGCTGCCGCGCGCGGCGCGCTGGCGCACCGTCAACTGCGGCTACTGCGGCGCCACCATCACGCGCGGCACCGAGACCGTCGAGCGCGAGAGCTTCCGCGCCGCCTGGCGACGCGCCAACGCGGCGCAGCTGTCGGACACCGGCCGCCTCCTGCAATGGCGCGGCGCGCACTACCGCGTGCTCACGCCGCTGGGCCAGGGCGAACACAGCGAGGTGCTGCTGGCCGAACGGCTCGGCGCCGTGCCCGAGCGCGTGACGATCAAGCTCGCGCGTGAAGAGGCCGGCAACGCCGTGCTGGCGCGCGAGGGCGCCGTGCTGCAGGCGCTGCAAGCCCTGTCGGTGCCCGGCGCGGCCTACTTCACGCGGCGGCTGCCGCAGCCGCTGGGCCTGGGTGTGGCGCAAGGCCTGGGCGACGGCGAACGGCAGGCGCTCGTGCTGCGCCACCCGACCGGTTTCTGGGGCAGCCTGCAGGAGGTACAGCAGGCCAATCCGCAAGGCATCGATGCGCGCCATGCCGTCTGGCTCTGGCGGCGCATGCTCGAGGTGCTGGCCTTCGTGCACGGCGCCGGCTGGACGCACCGCGCGCTCGCGCCCGCGCATGCGCTCGTGCATCCGCGCGACCACGGCGTGCTGCTCATCGGCTGGTCGCAGGCCAGGCAGGACGTGTCGGGCGGCGCCATCGGGCGCGACCTGATGGCGTCGGCGCGCAGCGTGCGCGCGCTGCTGTCTGACAGCGCCACTTCCGCGCCGCTGGCCGCCTTGCTGCGCGAGTGCAGCGACGACGCCGTCGCCTGCGAACGCCTGGGCGCGCAGGGCATCGAGCAGGCGCTGTCGGTCGCCTCGCGCGAGGCCTTCGGGCCGCCGCGCTTCGTTCACTTCAACCCCGCGCCGGCCGGCTAGCCGCCAGCCTTTCACTTTTTCCTCACGAAGGAGCACGTCCATGGGTTACGGAAATTACTCGCACGCCGCCCACGCGGCCATCGTGGCCGACCGCGCCGCCAAGTCCGGCAACGAAGTCTTCACGCAGACCGCCACGCACGCGCTCATGAACCCGCAGGGGCTCAAGGTGCGCGAGTCGCGCGACAACGCCGACCATCCGAACTCGCTGGGCATCGCCTTCGCGCTCGACGTCACCGGCTCGATGGGCGACATCCCGCAGACCCTGGCACGGCGCGAGCTGCCCACCTTCATGAAGCTGCTGACGGACTGCGGCGTGGCCGACCCCCAGCTGCTCTTCATGGCCATCGGCGACGCCACCTCCGACCAGGCGCCGCTGCAGGTGGGCCAGTTCGAATCGACCGCCAACCTCATGGACCAGTGGCTCACCTGGAGCTACCTCGAAGGCGGCGGCGGGGGCAGCGGCGAAGAAAGCTACGAGCTGGCCTTCTACGTCATGGCGCAACACACCGACATGGACTGCTGGGTCAAGCGCAAGAAGCGCGGCTACCTGTTCGTCACCGGCGACGAGCTGCCGTACCCGGCGGTGTCGCGCCACCAGGTCGAAGGCCTCATCGGCGAGAAGCTCGACGAGGACATTCCGATCGAAGAAGTCATCGCCGCCGCGGCAGAGACCACGCACCTGTTCTTCCTGATCCCCGACGCGCAGCGCCGCCGCCGCTGCGAGCCGCGCTGGCGCGAGCTGCTCGGCGACCACGTGATCTGCATGGACTCGCCCGACGACGCCTGCGCCGTGGCGGCCGGCATCGTCGCGCTCACCGAGAAGGCCGTGCCCAGCCTCGACGCGCTGGCCCGCGTGATGGCCGCCACCGGCATGGCCAAGGAGCGCGTGGGCGGCGTGCTGCACGCGCTGGACGGCTACGCCGCGCTGCTCGATCCGAACGCACCGCGCCGCGCCACGCCGGCCGCCGGTCACGGGGCGCGCAGCTCGTGGTGGAAGCGGCTCTTCGGCTGACGGCCTGCCGTTGACTTCGACGCGCTACGTCTCGCTGCTCGGCCTCGGTTTCGGCGACTGCGGCAAGGGCCGCTTCACCGATTTCCTGTGCGGCGCCTGGGGCGCGCACACCGTGGTGCGCTTCAACGGCGGCGCGCAGGCCGGCCACAACGTGGTGCTGGCCGACGGCCGCCACCACACCTTCTCGCAGTTCGGCGCCGGCAGCTTCCATGCCGGCGTGGCGACCGTGCTCGCCAGCCCGGTGGTGGTGCACCCGACGGCGTTGCGCGTCGAGGCCGAGGTGCTGCAGCGCGCGGGTGTGCCCGACGCCTTCGCGCGCCTGTTCGTCGATGCGCGCTGCCGCGTGACCACGCCGTTCCACCAGGCCGCCGGCCGTTTGCGCGAGTGGGCGCGGGGCGCGGCCGCACATGGCAGCTGCGGCGTCGGGGTGGGCGAGACCGTGCGGCAGGCGCTCGCTGCACCTGAAACGACGCTGCACTACGGCGACCTTGTTCACCCCGCGCGCACGCTCGACAAGCTCGAAGCCCTGCGCCTCGCGCTGCACCGCGAGTTCGCGAACGCGGTGCCTTCGTCGGCCGAGGCCGCGCAAGAGCTGTCCGTGCTCGCCGACGCCTCGCTCGCACAACGCTGGCTCGACGCCGTGCAACCCAGCCTGCGCCAGTCGCCGCCCGCGAGCGCCGACGCCATCGGCGAACGGCTCGCGCGCGCCGGCACCGTGCTGTTCGAGGGCGCGCAGGGCGTGCTGCTCGACGAGTGGCGCGGCTTTCATCCGCACACGACCTGGAGCACCGTCTCCACCGCCGCCGTCGAGGCGGTGTTGCGTGATGCTGGCATCGCCGCGCCCGTGCAGCACCTGGGCGTGCTGCGCAGCCATCTCACGCGGCACGGCGCCGGCCCGCTGCCCACGCACGACCGCGCGCTCGATGCGCGGTTGGCCGAGCCGCACAACGCGGACGACGGCTGGCAGGGTGCGTTTCGCCGTGGCCACCCCGACGCGGTGCTGCTGCGCTACGCGCTCGCCGCCGTCGGGCCGCTCGACGGACTGCTCGCCAGCCACCTCGATGCGCTCGCGCACGCGGACCTGCGCTGGTGCACCGGTTACCGCAGCGCCGACGGGCGCACGCTGTCATCGCTGCCGCTCGGCGAGGCGACCGACCTGGACCACCAGCACGCGCTCACCCGCCTGCTGGAAGGTGCCCAACCTTTGTACGAATCGCAACCCGTCGCCGACCCACCCGAGTGGGTGCAGCGCGTGGAAGCCCTCAGCGGCCTGCCCGTGCGCTTCGGTGCGTTCGGCCCGGTGCGCGAAGCCGTCCGCGCGCGCGACCTGCTGCGCTGACCTGATGAGAAAGCCTGCGTGACCCCCAACGTTTTCCTGATCGCCGGCGCCGTGCTGAGCGCCATCGCCGCGCTCTTGCATGTGTGCGTCATCTTCGGCGGCCCGTCCTGGTACCGCTTCTTCGGTGCGGGCGAGCGCATGGCTGCGAGCGCCGAGGCCGGCCACCTGTACCCCGTGGCCGTCACGCTGGTCATCGCCGGCATGCTGGGCGTGTGGGCCGCCTACGCGCTGGCGGGCGCCGGCGTGTTGCAGCCGCTGCCCTTGCAGGCGCTGGTGCTGCCCGCCATCACCGCCGTGTACCTGCTGCGCGGCCTTGTCGCCGTCGCGATGTGGCTGTTCGCTCGGCGCCGGCTCAGCGCCTTCTGGGTATGGAGCTCGCTCGTGTGCTTCGTGTACGGCGTGGTGCACCTCGTCGGGCTCGCGCAGGTCTGGGACACGCTCTGACCACGACCCGCGACCGGGCCGCCATCGCACTCAAGCAGAATCCGAATCGAAGCAACCTCGTCCTGTTTTCCCTCCCACGATCGACACCATGACCACTCCCGAAGACATCTACACCGAACCCCCGGCCGATCCCGATACGCTCGCCAACCTGGGCCCGCTGCGGCCGCTGGCCGGCATCTGGGAGGGCATGAAGGGCGTCGACGTCAAGCCGAAGAAAGAGGGCCCGAAGACGCAGGTGTACGTCGAGCACTACGAGCTGCAGCCCATCGACGCGCAGACCAACGGCCCGCAGCTGCTGTACGGCCTGCGCTATCACACCTACATCCACAAGCCCGGTCTCACGAAGATGTACCACGACCAGGTCGGCTACTGGCTGTGGGAGCCGGCCACCAGCACCGTGTTCCTCACGCTGGCCATTCCGCGCGGACAGGTGGCCATGGCCAGCGGCCACGTGAAGCCCGGCGACACCGAGTTCACGCTCAGCGCCGAGCACGGCAGCCTGGTGAACGGCATCGTGTCGAACCCGTTCCTGGAGCGTGCCTTCACCACGGTGGCGTGGAACATCACGGTGAAGATCAACGCCGACGGCACCTGGTCGTACGACCAGGACACCGTGATGCAGATCCTGGGCCAGGCCGAGCCCTTCCACCACACCGACCGCAACACGCTCACGCGCGTCGGCGAGCCGGGGCTCAATCCGCTGGCGATGACGGCGGCGGCCTGAGGCCGTTCAGTCGGCGGGCGGCTTCGGCGTGCGCAGGCGCCGCAGCCGCACGGTGAGCTCCTTCACCAGCTGAAGCTCCCCGCGCCGCTGCGCCACCTCCAGCGCCTGTGCGAACGAGGCTTCGGCCTTCGCGGCGTCGCCGAGCGCCAGCGCGAGCAGGCCCTGCAGCCGCCACGCGGCGGTGAACTCGGGGTCGAAGGCGAGCGCTTTCTCGACATGCATCAGCGCCGTGGGCGCGTCGTCGCGCCGCTGGTGCGCCAGCGCCAGGCTCATGCGCAGCAGGGCGCCGTCGCGGCCGGCGGCCAGCAGGCGCTCGAGCGCCTCGGGGGAGGGGCCGGGTG